>CAMVRW010000073.1 GCA_947169985.1 uncultured Butyrivibrio sp.
TGGCATCAAATAGCTCTATGTCTGACACTCTAAGGAGCAGTTCTTCACCTTCTTTAGTCCTTATCTGGTACTTCTTATCACTTGACCAGCCCTTTGAAACAGGAGTGACTGATTCCCAATCTGCACTTGATTCAATATCCCCAAACACCTGTAATATCCTTCCTTATCCGTTTTACTTTTTCCTTATATACCAGCTGTATCCATAGAATATAAGCTGTTTTTCCCCATCACCAAAAACAGATGATAAAGACTGTATCATCCAGTCCCTTGCCTGCTCGGCGCTAATACTTCCACTCTCTATCTGAGCATTCACATTTGATTGGATCAACATAAAATCCACAAATGCGTCCAGCTCAAAAGAGTATTCCATGTCATAGTCTGTCTGCTTCTCCATGATGAACCCTTCCGGTAGATCATCCTGGGTCCACTTGTTTTCTTTCCTTGGTGGCTTTGGAAATCTCTTTAGATATTCATCCTGATACCATCTGGTATAAGCTTCATTTCCTGCCATCCTGTCTGTGATCCCAAAGTCATATATAACGATCAGACCATTATCTGCAAGAACATCTGACATATTCTCCATGAATTTCTTTTCATCCACCCAGTTAATACATCCGGCAGCTGTTACAATGTCATACTTTTCTTCTGGTATCTTAGTCTCTTCAGCCTTAGCAACATAAAAGGAATATGCAGGATCATCTCCATAAAGTTCCTCGCACACTTCAACCATTGCATCAGCAATATCTGTTCCCATAACTTTATCGCAAATAAGTCGTAGCGCTTTCGTGGAGAGTCCTGCTCCGCATCCCACATCAAGGCCATTTTTAAATTTGAAGTCTTCATCCAGATCACAATCTATCTTCATCTGCTCTATCACAGACTTGTGAAGCCATGGCCTCTTTGCATATCCCAATGCTATTCTTTTTGAATCAAATGATTTATTGTTCATTTCATACATCTTTCCGGCAGATATAGAGCAGATGATTGGTATTGCCCAGGAGTTCTCTTTTCTCAGAAAAATGCAGATACCAGTCAGAGAGCTTCTTAAAATCTTCATCTGTAAAGCCAAAATCTGCCCTGTGTTCTATAGGCTCTAAAAGACCATCTACGCCTGTGGTGGTTATCCAGGATACCTTTTTTCCTTCAAAGAGCATTTCAAATTCAGCGATATCATAGCCGGTAAAGAGCTGTTCCTTAAAATGCCTGATCTGGTAGTCATCAGTGAAGTTTTCCTCCTGGCCCGAAGCCCAGTTTCCATAGAAATAGTTGGAGTACATGATGGCGTAAACAGAAATAAAGGCAAACAGTATTACTCCGCCGGGCTTTGTTACCCTGATAGCCTCATCGATTGCACGGTTCACTTCATCAGGCTCATACAAATGGTATAGTGGTCCAAAGACAAGAGTAACATCATAGGTATCGTCTGAAAGTTCATCCAGCCTTGTGGCATCCCCCTTAAGGGCCCTGATATTGGAAATGCCCTTGCTGTGTTCCCGGAGCACTTCAAGATTCTTGTCCACCAGTTCAACTGCAGTTACATCCATCCCCTCTTTTGCCAGAGCAATGGAGTATCTCCCGGTACCGGCTCCAATTTCCAGCACCTTTGAATTTTTATCTGCATATCTGTGGATGTAATTCATGGTTGTGGCATATTCAAGCCTGCCATGAACTGATCGCTCCAGGCGTCCGTCCTCTTCATACTGAGTATAGAATTTGCTGACAATCTCTTCCCTTGAAGCCCCATCTGTTATCTGATCTATTCTTGTAAAGTACTCAGTATCATTCTCATGATGAATATACGCACCGTTTTTTTGCTGAACCCGAAGGCTGGCAGGATTATCCTTATTAACAGACATATACACCTCATGAATACACATCTGTCTTGCCTTTTCCAGGGTCATCTCCAAACCTTTCGTGGCGTATCCCTTTCCCCTGTATTTCTTTGATATACAGTAGCCTATATGTCCCGGTCCTTCCCTGAGAAAGTCATTCAGACAGTGGCGCAGGTTGAAAACTCCCACATAATTATCCCCATCTGCCAGCACATAGGTGGTATCCGGTACAAAGCCCTCCGGCAGCTCTTTTCCCATAGACCAGTTCCGCTTCATATCGATCCAGGTCAAAAACCTCTCATAATCAAAGCCATAGACATTATTCATGTAGCCATTTTCATTTTCAGGAAAAGACATATACAGCTCGTAAGTCTTTTTGTAGTCTGAATCCTGTACCCTGATTAGTTCCATACTCTTCTCCTCCTGACGCACCTGATAATATTCCACTATATCAAAAAAAATGCCTTTTAACAGCTAATTATGCTGATAAAAGACATTTTTTCTGACAATTCACTTATCCTCAGGCTGCATCATCCTCTGCCTCTTCAGGCTCAGTATACTGGATATCAGACCTCTTTATGGTATCCGGATATATCTTCAGGAAATCATTTTTCATGGAAATAGGCACATATCCCTTTTCTATGTATTCTGCAGACTTTTCTTCCCAGTTCTGCGTACCCCACTCCCTGACATCATCATCTGCCACAACCATGTAAGCCTGGGCTGGGTATGGATTTCTTTTATCCAAAACATAGTTCATCATACTGGTATCAGAGCCGCTGTTTCCAAAAGCCAGAACCGGACGCTGACCAATCTCACGCTCTATCCAAATGGATTTATTGGCGTTCAGATTCTTCTGCACGAATCCACCGGTGAAAACAAGTTCATCTCCATCGGAGTACTTAAAATCCATATTGGAAGCTACGTCTTCGTATCCCCTCTCCTTAACTTCAAACTCTGTTCCTATAATATGCGAAGGGGAAACATATTCGCTAAAAGGCGAGTTAGCAATAATGGCCCTTGTGGTTGTGCGTTCCGTTCCGCTGACTACATAGATGGTAAAGCCATTGTCATAAAGATACTTAACCAACTCCACCATAGGCAGGTAGGGGCCATCAAGATAGCGCATGTTGATAAAGCTCTCCGGCTGCTTCTGGCCAAATTCCACAGCGTAGTCATAGAGCTCTTTTATAGTCATACCGGCGTATGCCTTGGCAAAATTTCTGGCAAGCGCTTCTCCTGCACTATATCCCGGTTCTATCTCTCTGGCAGCATCCTTAAGTTCATCAGATACTTTTTCAGGATGATCTATCAGACAGTAGTTAATAAACATCATGGTGTCAAAGTAGGTAAAATAGGTCTCACAGACCAGAGTTCCGTCCATGTCAAATACGGCAATACGGTCCTCTTCCGGGATATAATTCTCTTTATCCATTTTATTTGTAACTTTTGTCACATAATCCCTGAGGCTTTGGGCAGCACTTGAATCAGGTGCCCAATAATTTGACATTGATCCTCCGGGAATGTTTCCGCATCCGCTGATCCCTATACATGAAAAAAGCATGACCAGAGTCAAAAGTAGTGATATTATTCCTCTTCTTTTTTTCATGTTCATAATCCATCCTTTCCGCTTGAATTTTATCGCTATTACGATTATCTCACGGGAGGATCTTCCGGAATGTCAAATTTTTATAAAAAAACAATAAAATCACTCTATGTTCTTGAGAGCCACATCCAGTGGTATTCTCTGAATACGTCTGAAATCCAGGGCGGAAACGAATGCGTAACCAATGAGCAGATACAGCACAGACATTACCATCGATAGAGGCTTCATAAAAAAGGCAAAATATCCGTCCATCTGCAGCATAAAAATATGGAAGATCCACACCATAAGATAGTAACCGATCACAAAGCTTATGACTGAGAAAAGTACCACTACTATGGCTGTAGGAATGATGTACAAAGATCCTATCTCGCTGTTCCTGAAGCCCAGTATCTTCACCATGGATATTGAATGCTCATTTCTCTCAATGATAATCTTAGCCAGCAGATAGATCAGGGACGCAGAAAGAACTATCAGCGCGTATTTAAACACATCCATAAAATTACCCATGGAATGCATCAGCTGATTTGTCACCTTCAAAATATCTTCTTCGGTGATAACGGTGGCAATATACTGATCATCAATGTCAGTGATCTCATTCCTTGAAAAGTACCCCGAGAATTCATCCGGCTCTTTTTCAAAAATCCTGTTATAGCTGTCAACATCAAGAAAAGCAGCTATTCCGCCGTCATAATCGATTATCCCTTCCACCTTAAAGTTGTAGGACTTATTCTCATACTCTGCATTAAGAGTGATGTTGTCTCCCTTAGACAACTCAAACTTTTTGGCAAAAGCACTGGAAATATTTACGCTGTTATCGTCGCTGCTTTTATCAAGCTTGATAAAAGAGCTATCGGCCAAAATGCCATATACCGTAACACTCTCATCTCCGCCGCTTCCCATTCCTTCCCGGAATGAGGACCTATTCTTTGGATACAAAAGCTCAGTCATACTAAAACGCTCCGCACTATCTTCCGAAGTTTCTATGACGTTGCCATCATCGTCCAGATGATCCATTAGCATATACTGATACTCTGCAAACATCATCGAAGGAGCTTCCTTGGCATAATGGGTCAGGGAATCCGGAAGTCCAAAGGCAAAGCACAGCATAAGTTCAATGAATATAACCCCGAAGATCAGCACCAGATAATTGGGCATATTCTGGAAAAGAATCCTGAGCCTGAATCTGCGAAGGAACTTCCACCTTGGTAGTCTCATGGCCTTGGTCCTTCTGGTCCTTACCAGGTCATGTCTAAGGAATCTCAAGGGACTAAGCTGAAGCTTTTTCACTATTACAAAGAGATTTATAAAAAACATTAATAGAAGCGGAATTATTGTGGTCTTTATAAGGGCTGTATTACTCCAGACTGCATGGCATACCGGAAGACTGTAGCTATTGTAATACAGATAGACCGCCATGTTCCTGAAAGCTGTATACCCAAGGATATTGCCGATAATTGCTCCTAGAATTGTGACAATAAATGGCATGGTCATATAGTGAACAACAAGCTCCGATCTGCTGTAGCCTGATGCCCTAAGGGTTCCGATAACCGAAGCCTCTTTATCAATGGTATTGCTGATTATGATAGCAAAGATAAAGGCTATAACACCGATAAGTATGTAGCACAAAATGCTTGTTCCCGCTGAATCCCCCTCAATATCTGATATAGCAAAGTTGCTGGCCTGCCTCAGATACTCGGGAAGATAATCTTCTATTTCATTATCATTAACAAGAGTCTGTGTGATCAGAGCCTTTAAGAAGTTATCTGAATAATCCGCCTGCTCCACCTTTGACTGTGGTTCAACATCATATTTATATGCGTAGCTGAAGTGGATCCTGGAACGGAGCTTGTTGAAAGCCTCTGGAGTCACCATTGCCACATCGAATCCAAAGGCGTCAAACATAAGATCCGTATTGGATTCATGAAGGGTCAGGTAATTCACATAAGAAAGAAGTCCCACTATTTCAAACTTCTTTCCTCCAACAGTGATGGTGTCTCCAATCCCCACACCTACGTTGTCAGCGTGCATTCTGTCAATGGCGATCTCACCTTCTTTTTCCGGGGCTCTGCCCTGGTTAAAAGAGGCTTTATCTATCTCAGCATCGCTCTTAAAGATCCTGACGTTTGCATCTTCCACTCCGTCATTGTTGTTGTCCTCGGACTCTTCCCTATAGAAATGTTCAAAGATATTCACAGAGACAGGTTCAAAGTCCGGATCATCAAGACTGTACCTGTCTGAAACTTCATCCCACTCCTCATCCACTTTTTTTACAACTTCTTCATGGGCTTCCTCATAGGCCTCGTCTACAGCCTTTTCGTACTCCTCTGACTCTTTTACCTGCTTCAGCACTTCGTCAAAAGAGTCTGTAACAGCCTTATCGATCTGCTGCTTTATTATCTCTTCATCTGCGATTCCAAAAGCAGCGCACTGGGCACGAACACCTTCCTCGATTATGTTCATTACCTGTTCGTTCAGCTTTTCATCAATGGCCTTTGCCACTTCTTTATCTGCTGTTTTTGTACCTTTTTCTATATAATATGTCCGTACATCAGCTCTTTCTCCGGAGCTGATACCGTCCAGGAGCTTCTGTGAGGCTCTTTTGCTCAGTTCAAAGCTACCGTCCTCCAGATTAAGTTCATCTCTCCCTGCATAAACTGATGAGAGCATGCTGTCGTGGCCAACATACATACCGGAAATAACTCCGATCATGATGACCATGAACACTATGATAACAAGATACCTGTGCCAGTCCGATATGAGTTCTCTGGGAACTCTTTTGATAAGAGGATTCTTCATTTTGTCCCCCCTTACCACTCAAGATCTGCAGCTGCAATCTTGTTCTCATTAATGTCATTATGGCGGACTACACCATCTCTTAGCTTGATGACGTGGTCTGCCATATTTTTGATTGCTTCATTATGGGTGACCATTATCACAGTACTGCCAAACTTGTTGTTGCAGTCTTCGATAAGGGCCAGTATTTCTTTTGATGTCTTGTAATCCAGTGCTCCTGTGGGCTCATCGCACATAAGGATATCAGGATTCTTGACTACCGCTCTTCCGATGGAAACCCTCTGCTGCTGACCACCGGAAAGCTGGTTAGGGTATTTGTACTTGTGGTCCTGGAGCCCCAGTGTGGTCAGAACCTCCTCCACATCCAGTGGATTGTCAGACAAATACGCACCTACCTCTATGTTTTCCTTAACATTCAGGTTAGGAATGAGGTTATACATCTGGAACACGTATCCCAGGTGCTTGCGACGGTAAAGCGTAAGCTCCTTTTCGTTCATCTCTTCCAGCTTATCACCATTAATACTCACAAAGCCTTCGTCTGGTGTGTCTATTCCGCCAATGATATTCAGGAGAGTTGATTTTCCTGAACCGGAAGGTCCTAGAAGAACACAGAACTCTCCTTTTTTAACAGTAAAATTCATTCCTCTAAGAACATCCTGCCTGGCCTCTCCAACCCCGAAGCTCTTTTTCAGATCTTTGATCTCAAGAAATTCTTTCATAACGTCCCTCCTCATATGTTACCTTTTGCTAACAGAATTATATTGCAGCTGTACTCAGTTAGCAAGAGGTAACTTTATGCAGTCACAATGAGTATGTCAGGGTAATCTTAACTAACAATAAAATTAGTACTTGATATTTTTTAATATGGCTGTTATATTATACATAAATCTGTATAAATATACAATAATATGCATAAGAGGAGGCCATTATGAAAAAGAAAATTTTAGCAGCTGCCATGGCAGCAATGGTAACAGTAACAGCTCTCACAGGATGCGGAAGCGCAGCTTCTTCAGATTCAGGAAGCACCGGCAAGACTCTTGTAGTCGGCACAAACGCTGCATTCCCACCATTTGAATATGTAGGTGATGACGGAAAGCCAGACGGATTTGACATCGCTCTTATCAAGGCAATCGGCGAAAAGGCTGGCTATGAAGTTCAGATCCAGGATATGGAATTTGATTCTCTTGTATCTTCCATCGGAAACAAGATCGATGTTGCCATCGCAGGCATGACAGTTACTGAGGAGAGAAAGAACACTGTTGATTTCTCTGATCCATATTACGAAGCAGTTCAGAACGTTCTCGTTCCTAAGGGATCAGACATCGCTACTGCTGCTGACCTTCAGGGCAAGAAGATTGGTGTTCAGCTTGGAACAACAGGTGAGTTCATCGCAGACGAGATTGAAGGCGCTGAGGTTTCAGCTTATAACAAGGCTGTTGATGCTGTAAACGACCTAAATAACGGACGTGTTGACTGCGTAATCGTTGACAAGAACCCTGCAGAGGTTTTTGGTGCCCAGTTCTCTGATAAGGTTGATGTTCTTGACGGAACCAAGTTCGATTTCGAGCCTGAGAACTATGCAATTGCCCTTCCTAAGGGAGACACAGAGCTTGCTGACAAGATCAATTCTGCATTAAAAGAGCTTAAGGCAGACGGAACCTATGACAGTCTCGTAAAAAAATACATCGAGGAGTAATCAATAAATAAATGACTTTACAAGAACGCTTTGTTGCAGCTTTTATAACCGGTGATCGCTGGAAGCTTTATCTTTCAGGTCTTGGAATAACCCTTGAGATAGCTCTTTTTGCCGGAATCCTTGGAATCATAATCGGCACTATCACTGCCCTTATGAAACTGTCCACAACTGAAGACGGAAAGCCCACTGTTTTTAACTACATAGCCACAGTTTATGTGGATATTATCAGAGGAACCCCCAGTGTTCTTCAGCTTCTTATCATGTGGTTCATTATCATGGCTTCATCCAATAATGGTATCCTGGTGGCATCTCTTTCCTTCGGAATCAACTCCGGAGCCTATGTGTCTGAGATTGTCAGAGGCGGAATCCTTGCGGTTGACAAGGGACAGATGGAAGCAGGAAGAAGTCTTGGACTTTCCAAGGCAAAGACTCTTCGCTACATTGTTCTTCCACAGGCCATCAAGAATGTCATCCCACCCCTTGGTAACGAGTTCATTACCCTTATCAAGGAAACTGCCATTGTGGGATATGTCAGCCTTGCGGATCTTACCCGTGTAGCCAATCAGATTGCCTCAAGGACCTATGATGCTTTCATGCCCCTCATCGGTGCTGCAGTCATTTATTTTATAATCATCAAGATACTTACTATTTTGCTAAACGAGCTGGAAAGGAGGATGCGTAAGAGTGATAGACGTTAAGAATCTGCATAAAGAATTTAAAGATCCTGACGGAACTGTGACTCAGGTCCTCTCCGGCATCAATTACAAAGTTGAAAAGGGTGAAAAGATTGTTATTGTTGGACCTTCCGGCTCCGGAAAAAGCACGTTCCTTCGATGCTTAAATCTTTTGGAGCGCCCCACTTCCGGTCAGATCTTTTTTGACGGCGAAGACATCACTGCGCCAAAGGTCAACATCAATCAGGTAAGAGCCCGCATGGGAATGGTGTTCCAGAACTTTAACCTGTTCAACAATCTTACAGTCATGAACAACATTATCCTGGCTCCTGTAAAGCTGGGAATCATGTCTGAAAGTGCAGCAAAAGATAAGGCAACTCAGCTCCTTAGCAGAGTCAACCTTCTTGACAAGGCAAATGTCTACCCTGCATCCTTATCCGGCGGTCAGAAGCAGCGTATCGCTATCGTAAGGTCCCTTTGCATGAACCCTGAGGTGATGCTCTTCGACGAGCCCACTTCTGCTCTCGACCCTGAGATGGTAGGTGAAGTTCTTGATGTTATGAAACAGCTTGCTGAAGAGATGATGACCATGGTTGTGGTCACCCACGAGATGGGCTTCGCAAGGGAAGTTGCCACAAAGGTTCTTTTCATGGATGAAGGAAACATCCTGGAAGAAAACACACCAAAAGAATTTTTCGAGAATCCCCAGAGCAAACGCCTCCAGGAATTCTTATCAAAAGTATTGTAAGGAGCTCGGGTAGGCTATCGAAGTTCCAGGGCCGGAGCCATCCATTCGCAAATGCTTGTTTGCTCCTGCGTCGTGGATTACTAAATTTCAAAAACAGCCAAAAGCCTCA
>CAMVRW010000074.1 GCA_947169985.1 uncultured Butyrivibrio sp.
CGGGAAAGATAATCGGTCATAGCCTCGTATCCCTCTACGCTGGTGAAGTTTCCGTTTAAGGTATCGATTATCCTGTACTTATCTTTCCCAGCCATAAGGCTCCTGAAGCCGTTTCCTCTGTCTATGGCAGGGGAAGCTCCCTTGGTGCCTTCCACCTCAAGGATCCTTACCTCCTCCAGATAGTCCATGTTCTCCTCTACCCATCTCATGCATCTGGCACCTTCCTCCACAAAGTCGGAGCCAACAAAAGAGGTATACATATCTTCACTGCAGCTGACCTCTCTGTCTGAGAGGATAACAGGTATATCTGCTGCCCTGGCCATTTCAAGAGCTTCATCCCATCCATCCTCCAAAATAGGTGAGACGATTATGGCATCCTTTCCGGCCTCAACAAAACCGCAAAATGCATCCAACTGCTCCTGAATGGTTGAGCACTCCTTGATTTCCAGTTCTATTTTATATTCCCTGCAGGCATCTGAAAAGGAATTTGTGTTTGCTCGCCTAAAGCCTGTGTTCTCATCAATCTGAACATATCCTACAGCCTTTATATTTCTTTTAAGCGCCTTCTTTTTCTCAGGATAATAATCATCCACGTTATCCCTTGTAATAAGAGTATTTCTGGTGATGATCTGTTTTGCTCCATCCCTGCTGCCATTTAAGTATCTCATGGCATAGCTTAGAGCCTGCTCTCCTCCTGTAGGGCAAATAATTGTGGCATCAATGAGGCCCTTTTTAACCATCTCAAGGCCTCCACCTTCTCCGGGAAAGCCGTCAACTCCAAGGATTTTTACTCCACTAATACCTAGTCTTTTTAGTGCCAGGGAGGCTCCATAGGCCATGTAATCATTCTGGGTAAGTATAAGATCTGCCTTTTCCAGCAGTTCCCGGTTCTCCATAAGAATATCCTCTGTCTCATCCCGGGTACCATTCTGGATCATGATCTGCCTTATCTGAAGGTTGTCACCTGCTGCCTCTCTAAGAAGCCCTGACCTTTGCCTTCCGGTGTAATTGTTCATAAGAACATTAAGGACCGTTACCTTCTTATCCTGACTCCCGCCTGTAAGAGCAGCTACTGCCTCCAGTTCCTGCTTTACAAGAAGCCTGTCATCAGTTCCGAAAAAGCAGGTATAGTCAAAGCCCTTAATAGCCCTGTCCAAAAGAAGAATGGGCATACCGTCGTAGTAAAGCCCCTCCACCTCAGGCATCAGTTCCTCCACATCCACAGGGGACACGATAAGAAGCTGGGCGCCATAGCTAATAAGCTCCTTCATATCGTTCTTTTGCTTTTCCACACTTCCACCGGCATCGGTGAATACAAGCTTAAGACCTGGATATTTCTTTTCCTCCTGCTCCAGCTCGTTCTTAAGGACTATTCTCCACTCGTCGGTAAGATTGGCAAGAGACACTCCAATAAGCCTTGTGATCTGAGTATCCCTTGCAGAGCCGCAGCCTGACAGGGAAGTTAGCAAAAGACCTAAGGCCAGCATCAGGGTCATACATTTCTTAAAAAAACTCATACTGTTTCCTTCCCCAATACGCTCTTTCTGTAATCCGCCGGTGACATTCCCAGCTCTTTTTTAAAGGCAGTGCTGAAATAGTGCTGTGATGAATATCCGCAGCTTGATGCTATCTCAACAATAAGATTGTCTTCATCCTTAAGCATTGCCATGGCTTTACTTAGTCTTAGCCTTTGAAGATAGCTCTGAAAAGAGTCTCCTGTCTCCTCCTTAAATATCTTGCTAAGGTAAGGAACGGAAACATGGATATGATCTGCTGTCTGAGCCAGTGAAAGCTCCGGATCTGAAAAACTCTCTTTTACATATTCTCTTGCGGATCTGACCTTTTCAGAATATGATGGTCCGTCCCCTGCAAGATCATCCAAAAGCTCCCCGGAATTATCCATCCAATTCTTTATCATATTGGACTTTTCCTTTGAAACAAGGATGTCCCTTAGCTTCTCCATAAGAAGGTAGAACTCCTCCTCGTTTACAGGTTTTAAAAGATAATCCTTAACATGTAGGCGAAGAGCCCTTTGTATGTAAGCAAAGTCATCATAGCCTGTAACCACAATGCAGATGCAACCGGGGCAGATGAGATTGAGCCTCTCAATGAAATCCAGCCCGTTTACAAAAGGCATATTTATATCAACAAAGCAGATATCAGGGATAATATCCTCAGCAAGAGAAAGAGCTTCCTGCCCATCCTCAGCCATTCCTGCCACCTGAAAGCCTTCCACCTTCTCAACAAAACTCTTAAGACCTTTTCGTATAATTGCCTCATCATCAGCGATAAGTACGCTATACATTTCAATCCTCCTTTATCAAAAGCCGAACAATAACCTGAGTATAGGCACCTTCATAGCTCTCGACTTCAATGTCAAAGCCTTCATTTGCATAGAGCTTTAATCTCTCAATAACATAGGTCATTCCAAAGCTTCCCGATTTGCCGTTCTTGATATCCTCTATGCTTTGACGAAGACTATTTAGTTCCTCCCTGGACATGCCAGCTCCGGTGTCATATACCGAAAGAATCAGCTGTCCGTTTTCCTTTTTGGCGCTTATCCGGATCTCTCCGCCGCCCTTTTTAAGCTTTATGCCGTGATAGATAGCATTTTCAACCAAGGGCTGAAGTATCAGCTTGGGGATAACAATCTTCAGACAATCCTCACTTGCATCTATCACATAGGTGAGCTTATCTTCATACCTGACACTTTGTATGTAGAGGTAGTTCTTTACATGCTCAATCTCTTCCTTAACTGTGATGAAGTCCTTGCCCTGAGACAGTCCCAGCCTGAACATATTGGTGAGGGCCTCTACCATCCTGACTACATCTGTAGCCCCATGCTCTCTTGCCATCCAGTTGATCGTATCTAATGTGTTATAAAGAAAATGTGGCTTTATCTGCTCCTGAAGGCTCTTAAGTCTCGCCTGAAGGGTTCTTTGCTTTTCAGTCTGAATGTCCTCCACCAGAGTGTTCATGTAATCCAGCATGTGGTTGAAATTCTTTCCAAGGGTTCCGATCTCGTCCTCATATTCCAGATTAGCCCTTACAGAAAGATCTCCCTGCTCAACCAGCTGCATCTTATCTTTTAGCTGCTTAATGGGCTTATTAAAGGATTCCGCCAGTGCCATGGAAATAAGTACCACCAGGATAAGTGCCAGAATCGCGCTCACAAAGGATATGACATACATCCTTAGAACATTCTGCTCCTGCTCCTTAAGAGAGGTGACACTTATGAATTTCCAGTTGGTCAGCTTTCCCTCACTTACACTGATAAGATAGTTATTTCCGTCTATGCTGATATTGTCCTGCTGCCCGTCTCCTATGGAAAGGCTCTTTTCATCAAGCCAGTAGACTACTGGGTTTACAGGAGTGTATACTATGTCGCCATTCTGATCAAGGATAAACACGAAGCTGTCGGGGGACACAGATACAGACTCAATCAGGGATTTCAGAACATCCTTCTTGATATCCATGAGGATTACAGTCTTTTTGCCGTTTATCATGCCTGTGCCCATTATGGAAAAGAGCTGATCCGCACTGTAGGCCTCATTTGTGATGACGATCTTTCCCTCAGAAGAGTTAAGGATTGATATTCCTTTTCCCCTTTCAGGGGCTTTCAAAAACCATTCCTCGTTACCCAGATAGTCCCTGGAAATCCTGTTCATTCCTGTTCCGATAAAGGTGTCATCCTCATCTGCAACTGCTATTCCTACAATCTCTGGATAGGTGCTGATAATGCTCTCATGGCGCCTTATCATCAACTCTCTGGCACTAGGAAGGGAGGCTTCACTTTCCATGGAAAGAATAAGATAATCCATCAGCTCCCTGAAAATATCCACGTAAACATCCATGGCATCTCCCACCTGGCTTGATGACTGAATGGCATAAGAAACCGTGTCCCTCTGGGCCTCCTTCGTCATCCTTCCGACCATGAAGGACGCAAGGAAAAGCAGAGGAATCGTGGTGATCAGACAATAGGTCCAAATCAGCTTGCTTTTTAAATTCATCCGGCGCATTATGCCGGAAAAACCGGAAATCTTCATATAAACAACAATAGGACTGCCATACCATCTTAAAAAATGGCACAGCAATCCTGTTTTCTCCCTATAATTCTATCAGCCTTTGCCCTTTTGTCTGTCGGCTCTTATAGATATTATCCTTTGAAGAACAATAAACAGACATAAAAGTGCTGCTATGGTAACTCTGGTCCACCAAGCATTCAGATTCTGATAAGTTACGATGGTCTGGATAACGCCCTGAATCAGGACTCCTATAACAGATCCCCATACATTACCAACTCCTCCCGTAAGAAGAGTTCCTCCAATAACCGCTGACGATATGGCATCCAGCTCCATTCCCATGTTCTGAAGTGAGTAACCTGCCAGCGTGTAAAAACTAAATATGACACCACCAAGGGCTGCGCAAAAGCCCGATATCATATACACCCCAATCTTCACACGTTTGACATCAAGTCCCATGTAACCTGCGCTTAATTCATTACTTCCAATTGCATAGACTGTTCTGCCAAACCTTGTGTATTTCAAGACATAGTATGCAATAAAAACTACTATCAGCGCAAGGAAAACATATAAATAAAACTTGGCATTTGCCCTGCCCACTTTAAAGCTGAGTTTACTTAAAGCTGCAGCCTTATAAAAGTCATTCTCGATAGGTATGGAAACTGTACTTACCACCGCACACATGCCCCTTAAAAGGAACTGTGAAGCCAGAGTTATTATGAAGGGCTGTATGTGAAAAACCTGAACACAATATCCGATAAGGAAACCATTAAGAAGCCCCACTAAAAGAACTACCGGTATGACTATAAAAGCCGGCCACCCCCTCTGCAAAAGAAATGCAGAAAATACGCAGGTAAACGCTACCACTGAAGATACCGAAATATCTATCCCACCTGTGAGCAGAACGAAGGTAATTCCCACTGCTACAACTATCAGATAGGCGTTGTCATTAAACAGGTTAAGGAAAGTTGATACACTTCCAAAGTGATCATACATTGCACTGCCTGCCACAAACATAAGTACAAACAGGGCACAGGCAATTATCATTGATATATTCTCAACCTTGAGACTTTTTGTTTTAGTGATCATGCATGTACCTCCTGTGCTTCTACCTTTGCTGTCTTTGGCATAAGGCTCTTTACCCTGTCCATAAAAGGCTTGGACTGAATAAGACAAACAATTATTACTATCACTGCCTTTGCTACTCTTGTAAGCTCAGGAGCAACTCCGAAGGCATAGATTGTTGTTGATATAGTCTGAACAATAAGTGCTCCGATGACGCTGGAGATAATGGAAAATCTTCCACCTGAAAGAGCTGTTCCGCCGATTGCTACAGCTAAGATTCCATCAAGCTCTATCATAAGTCCGCAGTTGTTACAATCCGCTCCCTTTATTCCTGCGCTTTCGATGATACCTGCAAGAGCAGCTGTTATTCCACACAGAATGTAGATAATCCAGAGATTTCTTTCCACCTTTATTCCTGCAAGTCTTGCAGAAGCCTGATTTACACCGATGGCCTCAACCTGCATTCCAAAGGCCGTACTTCTTGTAAGGATCAGGAAAAGAACTATCACAATAAGAGCGATAAATGCAGGCACGGGAAGTCCCAGGAAATATCCTCCGCTTATGCTGTAATAGGCATCATTTGTGATGGTAACGATCTTTCCATCTGCTATGAGCTGAGCTATTCCTCTGCCTGCCGTAAGAAGGATCATTGTGGCAACCATAGGCTGAACCTTGAGCTTTGCCACCATGAAGCCATTCCAGGCTCCGCATACTGCTCCGGCAAGAAGCGCAAGAAGAACTGCCAGGAATACATTTCCTCCAAGTGCCTGAAGTATTCTTTCATCAACTATAGAGCAGGCAATAGCTCCGGAAATAGCCATGATGGAACCTACAGAAATGTCTGTTCCTCCGGTTCCAAGGGCCATGGTCATACCAACTGCCAAAATAGCATAGCGACTTCCGTTCCTTAGAATATCAATAAGACGCCCATAGAAATGTCCGTCCACTATAGTGATCTTAAAGAAATCTCCACCGGATATAATACCGCAGAGGAATATGATCACTAACAAGACCACAAAGGGCTTAAACTCCATTTTTTGCGTTAATTTTTTCATACTCATTCTTCCCCCGCAATCTGCTTCATTATGGCGCTCTGACTTATCTCATCTCCGGAAAGCTGTCCCACTATCTTTTTGTCATTAAGGACAAACATCTTACTGCAGCATCTTTCCATTTCCTCAAGCTCAGAGGATATGAATATACAGCTCATCCCCTTGCTGGCCAGATCTACCACTATCTTCTGGATCTCTGCCTTGGCACCAATATCTATACCTCTTGTAGGCTCATCAAGAATAAGCAGGTCAGGATCAGTGGCAAGCCACCTGGCCAAAAGCACCTTTTGCTGATTTCCTCCAGACAGATTTTTTATCTTCTGATCTGCTGACGGAGTCTTTATAGCCAAATCTTTGATGAGCTTTTCTGTAATCTCATCAGCCTCTTTTCTTGAAATCTTATGAAGAAGTCCTCTCTTGGACTGAAGAGCGATGGTTATATTCTCCCTGATGGTCAGATCTCCTACGATTCCTTCCTTCTTTCTGTCCTCAGGGCAAAAGGCTATATCATTCTTGATGGCATCAAGAGGATTTCTTATATCCTTTTCCTTGCCCTTTATAAAGGTCTTTCCTTTAGTTTTCTTATCTGCGCCAAAGATGAGCCTTGCAAGCTCGCTTCTTCCGGAACCTAAAAGTCCGGAAAAGCCTGTAACCTCACCCTCGCCTATACTGACATTTATTCCTGAGATCTCCCCGGTTGTACCATCTTCTATCCGAAGGAGTTCCTTATATTCTTTTCCGGTATTGGTAAGCTTGGGAATTGCCTCCAAAGAGTCATAATCCTTACCGATCATTTTTCCCACCAGTTCCAGCATAGGAAGCTTATCTGCATCATAGGTACCTACAAAGGTTCCGTTCCTAAGTACAGTTATCCTGTCGGAAACCTCATAGACCTGATCCAGAAAGTGGGTTACGAAAACAATTCCCAGGCCTCTGTCTCTAAGCATCCTCATTATGTCAAAGAGCTTTTTAACCTCCTGGGCAGAAAGACTTGAGGTTGGTTCATCAAGTATCAATACCTTGGCATTTACATCCACTGCCCTTGCTATGGCTATCATCTGCTGGATTGCCACCGGATAATTATCAAGCCTCTCCTCCACGTTTATATCAAGGTCAAAGTCCTTTAGTATTTCTCTGGTTCTCTCATTTACTTTCTTCCAGTCAATGTGTCTTCCTTTTTTTGGCTCACGGCCAATAAAAACATTCTCGGCAACGGAAAGATCAGGACAAAGGTTAACCTCCTGATAAACAGTACTTATACCGGAATTTTGTGCATCAATGGGACTTTGGGGCGATATCTCTTTTCCATCCATCATGATGGTCCCAAAGTCTTTCTGTTCCACCCCCGTAAGAACCTTTATAAGTGTAGATTTACCGGCGCCGTTTTCTCCTAAAAGAGAGTGGATCTCGCCTTCCCTAAGCCCAAACCTCACATGATCCAGGGCTTTGACACCCGGAAAGGTCTTGCAAATATCTGTCATGTACAGAATATCTCTTTTCCCCATAGCTTCTCCTGAAACGGGCAGGGCCATAACCAAAAGCCCCGCCCGAGATGTTTTGATTTATTTATCAGTATGTTCTGTTTGGAAGCTCTGCTTCAGCGTCCTTTTGAGTGAATACACCATCATTTGAAACGATCCACTTATCAACGCTCTCGCCAGCCTTAAGCTTCGCTGCTGCATCGAAGATCTGTCCTGCAAGACAAGGATTGCACTCAACTGTTCCGTTCATCTCACCAGCAACCATTGCTTCGAAAGCACCCTTTACGCCGTCGCAGCCAACAACCTTGATATCAACACCAGGCTTCTTGCCTGCTTCTTTGATAGCCTCAATTGCGCCAAGAGCCATGTCGTCGTTGTGTGCAAAAACAGCATCAATGTCATCATAGGACTTAAGGAAGGACTCCATTACTTCCTTACCAAGAGCTCTTGTGAAGTCACCGGTCTGAGAAGCAACGATCTCAATATCGGGGTACTTTGATTTAAGCTCGCCGTCAAAGCCTTCTTTTCTTCCGTTTGCTGCAGATGCACCAACTGTACCCTCAAGCTCTACAACCTTACCTTTTCCGCCAAGAAGATCCCCAACGATATCAGCTGCCTGCTGTCCTTCCCAAACCATGTCTGAAGAGATCTGTGTAGCATAAAGGTCTGCACATGACTGATCAACTCCTCTGTCAACCAGGATTACAGGGATTCCTGCTTCCTTACACTCTGTAAGAACTGCTTCCCATCCGGTCTCAACTACAGGTGGGAATGCGATTACATCAACACCCATGTCGATGAAGTTACGGATTGCCTTGATCTGGTTCTCCTGCTTCTGCTGAGCATCTGCAAATACCAGGTCGATGGTGTCTGTATGCTGTGCTGCGTACCACTGAATATCATTGGTCTCTCCGTCACGCCATCCTGATTCCTGTCCGATCTGCGCAAAGCCAACTACGAGTTTTTCGTTAGCAGGCTTTGCTGCTGTTGCTACAGGCTCCTCTGCCTTTTCAACAACTACAGCTGCAGTCTGTTCCTGCGCCTCTGTACTTGCCCCCTCCTGCGGTGCTGATCCACAGCCTGTAAAAAGGCCAAGGCTCAGTGTTGCCACCATTGTCATCGCCAGAAAACTTTTTCTCATAAAAAAATACCTCCTTTAAATGTTTCGTTTGCTGTAAACGATTGATCTAAAGGAAGTATATTATTCAGGCCCCTTATGGGTCTTTACACTCAGATATTCTGTTTTTTCACTTTTTTATACTGACAGGTTCTGCTTATTATTTTGCTCGGACGCTTGGCTCGTTATCGCTTACATCATTCCGCCCATTCCTGCGCCGCCTGCTGGCATAGGAGGAACTGGCTCCTTGATTGTAGCTACAGCTGCCTCAGTTGTGAGGAAGCTTGAAGCTACTGATGTAGCGTTCTGAAGAGCTGATCTTGTAACCTTGGCAGGATCAATGATTCCATCCTTAACCATATCTACATACTGCTCTGTGTAAGCGTTGAAGCCTACGCCTGCCTTGCTCTCCTTAACCTTGTTAACGATAACAGATCCGTCAAGACCAGCGTTAGCTGCGATGTGGAAAAGAGGTGCCTCAAGAGCCTTAAGAACTACGTTAGCTCCTGTCTTCTCATCTCCCTCAAGTGTTCCAGCAAGCTTCTCAACTTCCTTAGCTGCGTGGATGTAAGCTGATCCACCACCGAAGATGATACCCTCTTCAACTGCTGCTCTTGTAGCATTGAGAGCATCTTCCATTCTGTACTTAGCTTCCTTCATCTCTGTCTCTGTAGCAGCACCAACTCTGATAACTGCAACACCGCCAGCAAGCTTAG
>CAMVRW010000075.1 GCA_947169985.1 uncultured Butyrivibrio sp.
TGACGAAAGGAGGTAAACATGATGATTAAGACTAGAAAAACAATTTTACTTGATAGAAGGATTATGGTTACCTCGCCGGAGTTTGCTTATTTGGTATAAGCAGGACTTTCGCTTGTGATATACGCGGCAGGATTTCCATATCCTGCCGCTTTTTTTATTGATTAAAAAGGATGTGATGTTATGAAGAAATATATTATCAGGAACTGGTGGAGGTATCTGATAGGCGGTATCTGCCTTGTGTGCAGTACAGCCATAGATATACTTGTTCCGTTTATAACTCTCTCCATGGTGGACGATGTCATCGTGGGAAGAAATATGGATATTTTTAGAAGAGACATATTGCTGTATGTGGCAGCAGGACTTGGAAGAGCCTTCTTCCAGTTTGTGAAGGAATTCCTTTGCGACATGTCAGGCTGCAGAGTGGCCTCCGGTCTTAGAAAAGACATGATGAAGCATATCTTTTCTCTCCACAAGGGGTACTTTGATAAGACCAACACGGGCGAACTTATGGCAAGAGTCAGAGAAGATGCAGGTGCGGTCTGGGACCTTACAGGATTTGTTGGAATGCTGATGACAGAGGCCACCATATACTTCATTGGGGTAGTGGTCTGCATGCTTAAGCTCAACTGGAAGCTCAGTATCGTTCCACTTGTATTTATGCCGCCCCTTGCCTTTATTGCTCTGACTCTGGAAAAGAAACTTGGAAAAGACTACGACGATATCAGCGAAAAGAATGCTGCCCTGACCAAGGTCATTGAGGAGAACATCACAGGAGTAAGGACTGTAAAAGCTTTTTCTGCTGAGAGCTTCGAGATGCAGAAGTTTGATGAAAAGAACCAGGCCTACGGTGATGCCAACAAGACCTTTGCTACAGACCTTGCGGATACGGATCCCCTTCTTGGTACAATCCCCAAGATCATGCAGGTCTTTGTGGTGGCTATCGGCGGTTATGCGGCAATTAAGGGGGCCATCACTTATGGAACACTGGTGGCCTTTGTGTCCTACTCCATAAGCATAGTATGGCCTATCGAAAACCTTGGCTGGATGCTGTCCCTGATCTCTCAGGGCGTTGCAGGATACAAGAAGATATCAAAGGTTCTTGATACAAAGTCAGAGATCTGCGATCCCAAGGATACTGAGGAGGAGCCTGGTGAGGCCGTTTCTACAGACCACATCGGCGAGATCTCTTTTGACGGAGTTGACTTTGAGATGGATGGAAAGAAGATCCTGGAGGATATCTCTTTTACCATAAAAAAAGGTAATACTCTTGGAATAATGGGAGCTACAGGCGCCGGTAAGAGCACCATCGTAAATCTGATAGAGAGATTCTATGATGTCACAGCCGGTACCATAAGGATCGGGGGAAAAGACATAAGACAGATGCCCCTAAGTGACATAAGGGCTTTTTCATCTGTGGTAGCTCAGGATGTATTTCTTTTCTCTGATACCATCACTGAAAATGTGAGACTGGGCAGCAAGTCCAGCATGGATGAAAGAACTGTGAAGAGCGCCATAAAAAGTGCTCATGCAAAAGAGTTTGTTGAAAAGATCACGGATAGCTATGACGCGATCATAGGTGAGCGAGGAATAGGCCTTTCCGGCGGTCAGAAACAGAGGCTTTCTATAGCAAGGGCCCTGGCTAAAAAGGCTGACCTTCTCATACTAGACGATTCCACATCAGCTCTTGATATGGAAACTGAGGCAGCTATCCAGGATGAACTTCGTCAAAAGAAAGATATGAGCAAGATCATAATAGGTCACAGGATTTCTTCTGTTAAAGACGCTGATGAGATCATTGTTCTTCAGGACGGAAAGGTAAAAGAAAGAGGCACTCATCTTGAACTGATAAAAAAGAGAGGCCTATATTACAGTACTTATGAGGCTCAGTACGGCGACTACAAGAAGGCACTTGCTGTAGGAAATCTGTAAAAAGACATAATGACCATGACATAATTTAAAAGTAAGGAGGTGCTAAAAAATGGCTATAAACAGCACCAGAGAAGATGAAGATTTAAAGGAGACCCTGAAACTGGATGTCCTCAGAAGGCTCCTTCTAAATCTTTTGGAATACAAAGGGAAGATAGTTGTTGTTACATTGCTGATCTTTTTGACGGTTGCAATAACTACTGTTTATCCCCTTCTGATTGAAAAAATAATAGACGACGAGATAATTGCAGGAAATGTGGAAGGACTGCTGGTGATGTCAGGGATAATGATAGCCCTTGCGCTTGTCAGCTACGCAGCTACCAGGATCTGGAGACGGATGATGGCTGACATCTCCAATGATCTGATACTGAACATCAGAAGAAAGCTCTATGTTCATATTCAGAAGCTTGGAGTGGATTTCTTTGATCAGAGACCCTCAGGAAAGATCCTGGCAAGGGTTACGGGAGATGTAAATGCACTTAAGGATGTGCTTTCAAGCACTGTTACAACCCTCGCTCCCGACGTTGTGACTGTAATTGTGATAGTGATAATAATGATAGTAAAAAGTCCATTACTTTCACTATCTGCTGCGGTAGCTGTTCCCATTATTTTATGTGGATTATACTTTTGTGAGATCCTTGCTCATAAGAGATGGCAGAAGTGGAAAAAGAAAGATTCTAACATGGCTGCTGCTATCCATGAGGGAATTGAGGGAACAATTGTTATTCAGAGCTTTAATGCTCAGGAGGAAGCATCCAGGGACTTTAATGAAATAGTAGATGAGGATATAGATGCCTTCAGATCTGCGGTGGTGATCACTGATCTATACAGCCCTACAATTGAGATTGCCGGTGGACTTGGAACGGCTACATTGTATTATCTTGCAGTAACAAAGCTGGGGGTAAGGGCCGAGTCCATTGGTACTTTGTCAGCATTTGTTCTGTATCTTGGAATGTTTTTCAGTCCCATAAGGAATCTGGCAAACTACTACAATAAGCTCATAACCAACCTTTCTTCAGCTGAGAGAGTATATGAGATCATGGATATGGATCCTCTTGTTAAGGATGGAAGCGAAGCTGTTGATATTCCTGATATTAAGGGAGACGTGGAATTCAGGGACGTTACCTTTGCATATCCTGACGAACCTGATGTGGACATACTAAAGGATGTGAGCTTTAAAGCGCAGAGGGGTAAGACCATTGCTCTTGTTGGACCTACAGGGGCAGGAAAGACAACAATTGTAAGCCTGCTTTCCAGATTCTATAATGTGAAGTCTGGAACAATACTCATAGATGGTTATGACATTAGTAAGGTTACTATCCAGTCCCTTCGAAGTCAGCTTGGAATAATGACCCAGGACAACTATCTCTTTTCAGGGACCATAAGGGATAACCTGAAATACGGAAGACCTGATGCTACTGACGAAGAGATGCTCACAGCCTCCAAGGCAGTACACGCCCATGACTTCATTGTAAACTTAAAGGATGGGTATGACACCGTGATAACCGAAAGGGGCGGTGGACTTTCAAATGGACAGAGGCAGCTTATTGCCTTTGCGAGAACCCTTTTGACTGACCCAAGGATACTGATCCTGGACGAGGCAACTTCCAACATTGACACAGGAACCGAGATACTGGTTCAGAAGGGTATTGAGGAGCTTTTGAAAAAGAGAACTTCCTTCATCGTTGCCCACAGACTCTCAACCATCAGAAATGCAGACTGTATCTTCGTCATAGATGATGGTGGAATCATTGAGAGTGGAGACCACGACAGTCTCATTGCAAAGAGGGGAGCGTACTATGATCTGTACTCCTCGATGCTTCTGGATTCCTGGGAAGAGTAATCTGAAAACTAAAAAATCGAGAGCGGCTTTTCTTTCGAAAGGCTGCCCTCGATTATTTTTTATACCTCTGTGGAAAGAGGTTTTTCCATCAGCTCAGGATTTTCAACCAGCTTTTTTATCATCTTAAGAGACCGTGCATAATAGAAACCATCAGAAATTCTCTCATCGATAGTGAAGGCCAGGTCCAATTCTCTTTTCATGGTGACGTTACCTGCCTGGTCAAAGTGCGGAGTGTTCTTCTTGGTTCCGACAATGATGAATACTGAGTTTGTACCCCAGTTCATAAGGTGATGGTAACCAATGTCCATTCCGATGGATCCAAGGTTTGTGAGAACTACCGAGCACTGGTAAGGGTCTGTTGCTATCACTGACTTTGGCATCCAGCCATGTCTGTCAAGAAATCTGGCAATGGCACCAATAAGGTGCTTTCCGGGAATCTTCATGATAAAGTTCATGGCCTCTGTAGATTCATCATCCTGTGTCTTACAAAGAGCTATCTGATCCCTTACCTTGCGGCTGATACTCTCCAGGGTGTCAGATTCCTCGCTTGTGATCCTTGCAAGGGTCTCATCCCCGTCATCCCTGAATTCTTTCTTGACGGTAAATGCAGCTGTGACATCATTTCTCTGGTATAGAGTCTGGTTTGCAATAAACCTGTTCATCTGTGGGCGAAGCCTTAAAGTCTTAAGGGCAGCACAGATAACAACATCAAAGATAGCAATCTTTTTATCCGGATGTGCTTTATTGTATTCCTTTATATATTCCTCAGTGTGGGAGATATCTATGGCAAGCTTCATGTATGCTTCATTATCACATCTGTTTGGATACATGAGTGGCATGACATAGTGCATTGCGTCTATATCTCTGATCAGTTTTCCGTCTGACCGATCTCCCCATCTTCTGTTTCCCATTTAAAAATCCTCCCGTAAAGCAGCACTTCAAGAAAAGCATATAACACACAAGCAGCCATTACATCGACAAAGGAGTGCTGCTTAACAAAGCATACTGAAATGCATATCATAAAGCCCCAGACAGACATAAATACTTTCTTCCATACCTTTACATCTTTCATAAGAAAAAGGGCAGAAAGTATAGCCAGCGTATATCCAACATGAAGTGAGGGGCACACGCCTGTTGGTGTATCTATTTTATAGAGTATTCCCATCATCCAGGTGCAGAAGTTTTCGTGTTCAAAATACTCCGGACGCATATTCTGGACTGATGGCCATACAATATATGTGATCATTGCTATTATCTGCATTCCAATGATGAGCTTTTGTGCTTTTTCAAAGGCCTTTATATCATAAAGAGCAAAATACAAAAGGGAGCCCACCATAAACAGGTACCAGGAGACATAGAAAATGGCGAAATACTCATTGAAGGGTATCAGGTCATCGACTACGCTGTGTACCACGTGGCATTTGCTCTCGGGGATGAACCTTTCTGTAACTACGTACATGATCAGGTACCCAACCCATCCAAGGAGCAGCAATAAATGCTTATATTCTTTGCTTGTAATATTTGAAAGTCTCAGCTTTCTGTAATCAACAACAGGTTTCTTCATTTCTTTAATTCTTTCTTTCATTATATGGATAGTGTTTTCTTGACACATTTGGATATGGAACCACTCTGTGTCTGGGCAGACTGTAGGCAATCTCTGAGATGGAATCCTGAAGATAGGAGCAGATCCGCTCACTCTCTTCATCAATCTTTGCCGTGGGGTCATACATTATGGGCTTTCCAAAAACCAGCTTTCCAAGCTTTGGACACACGTACATCGGCACAAAAGGTATAGCTTCTCCAGTCTGCCTGTAGTAATACTTGGCAACATGGACAAATCCGTGCTGGAACTTGTGGACGATGTTGTTATGCTCGGTGTAATCCTCCGGGAAGATCACAATGTCTACGTTTTCTTTCAGCTTTTCCGTGGAGAGCTGAAAGGTCTTCATAAGGCGCTTATCCCTATAGACCGGTGTAGTCTCTGCATTTGTTAGGGCAATAGACGCAACTGTTGGAAGAAGCCTTGAAAGCAGCCATAAAAGTGGCCTTAAGGGAAGTGGCTTTTTTGACCAGAAGTCCTTGTAGGCGTAATCAGCCACCTTTTCCTTCTCCATCATCTCCGAAATGCACCAGGTACTGTGAGCTCTTGGATAGTAAACTTCAGCTGCTACAGGTCCGTAGGCCTGGGAATGATTTCCAACAATTATTGCCGGTCCCTGGGGGAGATTCTCAGCTCCTTCCACTTTAAACTCAGGCATTAATATGGTTGCAGCCTTTCTGAATATGCGATAAACCGGGTGCTTCAAAACTAACCTCCAAATCAAACTCATTCTTACCCAAGGGTATAGTATACTATAAAATTTATACTTTTTTAATCCTTTAATTTATCCTTGGCCAAGATAAGTGTGTTATGCTCGATATATAGCGTAAAAATTATGGAGAATAACTACCTGTTCCGATAGTCCCTGGGGCTGCAGCCGTAGACTCTTTTAAAGAGGCGATGGAAAAAGCTGGTGTTTTCGTAGCCCACAGATTCTGCTATATCAGCAATTGAAACTTTAGAACGTGTAAGAAGAGTACAGGCTCTTTCAAGGCGCTTCTCCTGCAGGAGTTCCTTGAAGGTGT
The DNA here is from genome assembly GCA_947169985.1 of uncultured Butyrivibrio sp. Taxonomy (GTDB): domain Bacteria; phylum Bacillota; class Clostridia; order Lachnospirales; family Lachnospiraceae; genus Butyrivibrio. The sequence goes on from CAMVRW010000075.1 coordinate 6,395, forward strand.
GACCTGTCTCTTTTTTTATTATACGGCTCACGGTGTATTCATCAGCTTTTTCGGTCTCAGCAAAGTGTTTGAGAGAAGCTGTTTTGTAGGAAGTGTCAATGTATGATAGAGCCTTTAAAGTTATTACCTGCTCATAGGAGTTTGATGGAACATGGATCAGCTCTGAATGATTTGTGAGATTAAGGAATAAAAGACCTACAGTCGCCTGATTTATAGTGCGGCTGTTTTTTTCTGCATCGAGCATGTTCCAGATAAGGTTTTCCATAAGGTTCTGGATGGGCAGGATTTCTGAGACGCTAAAATACAGGTAGTTACTGGGCATGTCTTTTTTTGTAAGACAACTGATTATGAAGTCGCGAAGAGCGCTGGGCTGGGCACCCATTATGGGAAGGACCACATCAAAAAACTCCGGAAGTATCATGAAATTCACAGCGATGTCTTTTTCGCCTGCAGGGTAGATCTCCTGGGTGGCGTGCTGGTTGAGAAAGAGAAGGTCTCCCTCATGCAACGTGATCTCCTGACCGTCAACGATGTGTCTTGTGCTTCCGCTGCACATGTATATGAACTCCACATAGTTGTGAGTATGCTTCGGAAAGTGAATAAATCGTACGTGTGGGCGCATATCGATAAGGCGTCCGTTTTTTAATACTCTGGCAGAGTCAATTTCATCTGTGGATTTGGACGCTTCAGGACTATAATATAAAGCTCTGTTTATGACTTTGTTGCCATCTAAAATTGATTGTTCTTCCTCTGTAATAACGCTGAGTTTATCGAGAAGTACCTGGTTCATAATTCACCTCTTTTTCTTTGTGACCACAACATATCACATTTTTATATTGCCTGCAAGAAAGGACGCTTTTTTATTCGGATTACGACCTTAAATATTTATAGCCAAGGTCTTATCATAAGATAAAGCAATTAAAAAGGACGCTTTAACACTTTTAAAATATGGAAGGGAAGGTTACAAAAATGACAGTAAAAGAGAGATATGAAGCAGCAAAAGAGCGCTATGCAAAGCTTGGAGTTGATACAGATAAGGCTATAGAGGAGCTTTCAAAGATCAGCCTGTCAATGCACTGCTGGCAGGGAGACGACGTAGTTGGCTTTGATCAGAAGGGACCTCTTTCCGGGGGAATCCAGACAACAGGAAATTATCCATACAGAGCTACAACACCTGAGCAGCTGATGCAGGACATAGATGAGGTGTTCAGCCTCGTTCCCGGTAAGCACAAATTAAATCTTCACGCCTCTTATGCAGTTTTTGAAGAAGGCGAGTGGGTAGACAGAGATAAGCTTGAGCCAAAGCACTTTAAGGCTTGGGTGGATTTTGCCAAAAAGCACGGCATTGGACTTGATTTTAACCCAACAATGTTCTCACATCCCAAAGCAGCTGATGCAACTTTATCATCTGAAGATGAGGAAATCAGAAAGTTCTGGATCGATCACTGCATCGCATGCCTTAAGATTTCTGAGTACTTTGCAGAAGAGACCGGAATGCCATGTATGATGAACATCTGGATTCCTGATGGATTTAAGGACGTTATCCCTGATCGCATTTCACCAAGAAAGCGCCTCAAGGATTCCCTGGATCAGATCCTTGCAACACCTTATGACAGGAGCAAGGTTTATGTTGCTGTTGAGTCCAAGGTCTTCGGAATCGGAATGGAGTCCATGACTGTTGGATCACAGGAGTTCTATCTTAACTACGCAGCCAAGAACGACATCATGTGCCTCATAGACTCAGGCCATTTCCATCCTACAGAGAACGTAGCAGATAAGCTTTCATCAATGCTTCTTTTCTATGATAAGATGGCTCTTCACGTTACAAGACCTGTACGTTGGGATTCTGACCACGTAGTTATCTATAATGACGATGCAAAAGAGATTGCTCAGGAGATCGTAAAGAACGGACCGGACAGATTCTTTATCGGAATGGACTACTTTGATGCCAGCATAAACAGAGTGTCAGCATGGACCAACGGAATGAGAAACTTCCTTAAAGCTCTTTTAAATGCAGAGCTGCAGCCTAATGATAAGCTTTGCAAACTTCAGGACCAGCGCAATTTCACAGAGCTCATGTCACTCCAGGAGCGCATTAAGATGGAGCCTATCGGTGATGTATGGGATTATTACTGCGAATTAAAGGGCGTTCCTACAGAGGATGATTGGTTTGAGGTTTGCAGGAAGTACGAGACAGATGTTCTCAGCAAAAGAGCTTGATGTGAGTATATAAGATTTATGACAGGGAAAGGACAGGGAGAAATGAGAGTTTTAGATTCAGAATTTGCTAAAGGCTTTTGCCGTATGTGTGTTGATGGATTTTACCAGGGATGGCACGAAAGAAACGGTGGAAACTTAAGCTATCGTATAAAGGATGAAGAGATCGCATCTGTAAAAGAGGAACTTAAAGAAGACGGTGAGTGGAAGGAAATTGGCACCTCAGTACCTGCTCTTGCCGGGGAGTTCTTCATGGTTACAGGCTCCGGCAAGTATTTCAGAAACGTTGAGATCGATCCTACAGCTAATATCTGCATCATCAAGGTTGATGAAAAGGGTGAGAAATATCAGATCCAGTGGGGACTTGTAAATGGCGGAAGACCAACCTCTGAGCTTCCTTCACACCTTATGAATCTGGAGGTCTGCAAGAAGAGAAATGAAGAGATAAGGGTTGTTTACCACTGTCATCCTGCAAATACTATTGCTCTGACCTATGTACTTCCTCTTGACGGAGAAGTATTTACAAGAGAGATCTGGGAGATGGCAACAGAGTGTCCTGTAGTATTCCCTGACGGAATTGGTGTTGTGCCCTGGATGGTTCCTGGCGGAAGAGATATCGCCGTTGCTACTTCTGAAATCATGAAGAAGCAGGATGTTGCAATCTGGGCTCACCACGGCATGTTTGCCTGCGGAACGGATTTCGATATCACATTTGGCCTTATGCACACAGTAGAAAAGGCTGCTGAGGTTCTTGTAAAGGTTATGTCCATGACAGACAGAAAGCGCCAGACAATCGAGCCTGAAATGTTCAGAGCATTGAACGGTCCTTTCGGGATCAAGGT
>CAMVRW010000076.1 GCA_947169985.1 uncultured Butyrivibrio sp.
TACCTGCCGGTGGATGATATTTTCACCCACTTCCCGGCAGATGAGGACAAGACCATGGACTTAGGACGCCTTGGCGAAGAATGTAAGCGTTTCAGGGAATTATATGAGAATGCAACGGAAAAGAGCCTTATGCTGCTGAACGAGACCTTCTCCACAACCTCTTTTGAAGAGGGCTATTACATTGCCAGAGACTGTTCAAGGGCGATCCTTAAAAAGGGCATCAGGACAATCTACAACACCCATATGCACAAATTGGCTCTTGAGATTTCAGAGATAAATGACAGGGAAGTAAAGGCAAAAGCTGCCTCATTGGTAGTAAAGGCCGAAGAGGGCAAGAGACTCTATGAAGTGGAAGTTGCTCCACCTAAGGGCCTTTCCTACGCAAAAGACATCGCCGAGAAATACGGCGTAACTTACGAGATGTTACTTAACTAAGACTACCTGACAGTCTCATCATAAAGATGGAGTACTCGTCATTTTGAAAATCCAGGTCGGGAGAGTTCTCGCCGCCACCGTTGGTGCTGCGCTTTATCTCTGCGTAGAATTCTTCCCCCTGGTTGATGATGTCCATAACTGACATGGGAAAACCGTTGTCGCTTGCAATCTCACAGAAGGCAGCAACGGGATTAGAAGAGTTTCTGGTGTCTAACAGCTTCTCCTTAAGGGAAGCATCTGCTTTGGCTTTTTCTAAAAGGCCATCAAGTTTTTCAGTAATTTCCATACTACGTCCGCCTCTTTTTTCCACCCATTGTATCACAACCACTTAAGAGGGTTACTGATTTTTTTTGCTTCATCCATAATGGACTGTGAATTTTCCCAGAGATAACTCTCCAGCTGCTTTATTTCATCAGGAGAAAAACCGCTGCTTTTTACTATCTTTCCATCAGGAACAAGCCCCTCAGCGGTATCTGATAAAGAGCCGTTCTTTCTCTCGAACATGACCCTCACGATCCTTTTATTGTCCTTATCTCTGACGATAGCAGAGTAAGTCATTTTCATCTCACCATCAGCCATATAAAATTCCTTTCTTCACAATAATATTATAACTGTCTATGTGTCGGAATCAAAATAAAGTTGTATAATTAAGATAATAACGTTTATTGGTTTTCTATCCGGAGAAGGTTCTTATGGTTGTATATCTGACCAGCAGTTTCATACCGTGTCAGGACCCGGATTCCTATGAGAAAGTAGCACCTTCAAAGTGCTATGGTTTTTTTGATGACCTGAAGAAGGAATGGCGGAAGGAAGCAAATCTCCTTTATGTGCCCTGTGATCCTGCTGCAGAAAAAGAAAATGAACATCAGATGAAATGCATCCTGGATACTTTTGAGTTCACATCCCTCCCTGTGAAGGATGTTATTGTGCTGGATGAAAAGCAGGATACATCTGTAGCTGAGCTGGTATCCTGGGCTGACGTTATCTATCTGGCTGGTGGTCACGCACCTACGCAGCTGGCTTTTATGAAACGTATCGGGCTGAAAAAAGCTCTTTTGGATTATAAGGGCATTGTGATCTGCTTAAGTGCAGGCTCCATGAATGCTGCTTATGATGTCTATCTGCCGCCGGAGCTTCCGGGAGAAGCTGCGGATCCAAACTATGTGAGATTTTCTGAGGGACTTGACCTGACCAACATCCAGATGATTCCCCATGCAGAAATTTTAATGGGCAGCAGGATCGATGGCATGGATTTCATCGAGGACGTGGTGCTTCCGGACAGCTTTGGAAGAAGGTTCTATCTTGTCACTGATGGCAGCTATTTCAAGGTAAAAGACGGAAAAACATCCTTTAAGGGAGAGGGACACATCATAGAGGATGGACAGATTGAGCCTCTCAAACAGGGAACCATTGTACCCTTCATGGGTTACTTTGAGCAGACTGTCATAAAGACCCTTCTTGCTGACGGTTATGATCTGGTAGTTTCAATAAATAAAAACACTGAGGTTTGTGAGGTCTATTATCTTGGGTCAGGGCTGCGTGAGATCTTTGAGAGAAGCAGGCTCAGGTACAAGGATATCTGCTTCAGCCTGGCCCAGTTTGTGGTTGAAGAAGAGAGGGATATCTATCTTAATGAGATCAGAATGCCCGTTATTCTGAAAGAACTAAGGGATAAGGGCAACTATGTGAGGACAGTTCATGTTAATACAGCTTCGGGGAGACGGGCTAAGAATATCAGAGTCAGAGAGGTCCCGGGATATCCTGACTGGTTCCTTATTGTGTTCTTTGATGTCACCACAGCTTTGGATCACGACTGGATGACCGATGAGTATGCCAGAATAGGATTTATGGATCGCACAAAGCTCTTTATCTCTGAGCTTTCCGATGATGATCATTATTCCCTTGTCTACACCAATGTTAAGGGATTTAAGGCCGTGAACGAGCTCTTTGGCGACAACATTGGTGATATGGTGATCTACCAGACAAGAAATATCCTCAGGAAGTACTTAAAGCCTGTGATCATGGGAAGGCTTGAGAGTGATCACTTTGTGCTTATCACCTCGGATGAGAACCTTAAGGAAAAGAACCTTAAGAAGATGTGCAGACAGGTATTTGGCATAGATTCCAAGGAATACGCCTATGAGATCCGCTGCGGAATCTATTCCATCAAGCACTCTGATATGGATATAAATCATCTTCTTGCAGGCGCAAAGCTTGCGGAGAAGAATATTGGTAATGAAAAAGGAAACCGCCTCTACGCTTATTACGACGACACAATGAAGGAAAGCTATGTAAAGCAGAGATATCTTTTGTCTGACTTTGAGCGTGGTCTTGCAGAAAACGAGTTTGAACCCTATTACCAGCCTATCGTGGATACCAAAACCGGAGAAGTGGTCAGCGCTGAGATGCTGATCAGATGGTGCCACAAGGATCTTGGTATGGTTTCTCCCGGCGATTTTGTTCCTGTCATTGAGTCTGAGGGTAAGATATCTCTTTTGGACGGTTTCATGGTGGAGAGAGGTCTGGAGTTCATCGCCAAGCGCTGCCAGCAGGGCAAAAGAGCTGTTCCCTGCGCTATAAATCTTTCCAGAGTGGACTTCTATGACACTGCGTTCATGGAAAGGATCTTTGAGTGGATGAATGAGTTTAATATAGATCCCTCCATGATCAGGTTTGAAGTTACAGAATCTGCCTATGCAGATCTTGAGACAAAGGCAATGGAGTACCTAGGAAGGATGAAGGAAGCAGGGATCAAGATCCTGCTTGATGACTTCGGAAGCGGAATGAGCTCTTTGTCTATGCTCCAGAGCTTTGATTTTGATATCATCAAACTTGATATCGGCTTTATCAGAAAGATTGGAATCAACGAAAAAGCTGAGTCTATTATCCGTTCTGTTATAAGCGTGGCCCACTCCATTGGTGGGAAAGTCACAGCAGAAGGAGTTGAGACTCCTGAGCAGGTTGAGTTCCTCAAAAAGGAAGGGTGCGATTATATCCAGGGATATTTCTTTTACAAACCTCTTCCCGAAAATGAATTCGGGGATGTTCTATAGAGACAAGCTTGGAAAGGGCCGCAGTAATGTGGCTCTTTTTTATTTCAAAAAAACCTCTTGCAATAATAAAAAGTGCATGATAATATACTAGACAAGTTACAGAAAACGTTTTCCGAAAGGAGTTTGTTATGATCAAAGCTGCCATCATGCACGAAGCCACAAGAGAATACTGCTACTGCGTAGCACCGGATACATTTAAGATCAGGATCGTCACAGCAAGGGATGACGTTAAGGGAATAGTCTTACACGGAAGGGATAAGTACCTTTCTCTGGAAATCTCTGATACAAGGTTTTCTGTTCCCATGGAGAAGATTGCTTCAGATGACATCAGGGATTATTTTGAAGCTGAAGTGAAGATGAATATGCTGTGCCTTCGGTACTATTTTGAGATAACTGATAATCACGGTCACAAGGTCTTTTTCGGAGATGATCAACTTTTGGACTACGAGCCTACGGATATTGAGGAAATGTTTGACTGTCCTCAGAGCCTTAGGGAGGAGGGAGTAGCTCTTTTTCCAAAGTGGGCAGAGGGCAAGGTGGTTTACCAGATATTCCCTTCAAGATTTGCCACATCAAAGTATGTGTCTGAGGAGCAGTGGTACAAGACTCCCATTGAGTGGAACGACAAGCTCTGCGGGGATCTTTGGGGCATCATAAATAAGCTGGATTACCTTAAGGAGCTGGGAGTGGACATCGTTTATCTCACTCCAATCTTTAAGGCTAATACTGAGCATAAGTATGATACAGTGGATTACTATCAGGTGGATCCTGACTTTGGTGGGAATGAGGCGTTAAAAGAGCTGGTGGTGCAGATTCACAAGCGTGGTATGTATATCATGCTGGATGGTGTGTTCAACCATACCTCAGATAAATTCTTTGCTTTTGAGGATGTGCTCAAAAACGGAGAGGAGTCCCAGTACAAGGACTGGTATTTTATTGACAGCTTTCCTTTGGACAGGGGCAGCAAAGAACGCAAGCCAAATTACAAGACTTTTGGTTACTACGGCGGAATGCCAAAGCTCAACCTGACAAATAAGGATGCGCTGGAGTATGTCAAGGGAGTTATTTGCCACTACCTTACTGATTACGGCATTGATGGCTGGCGTCTTGACGTGGCTGATGAGATTGGTCACAAGTTCTGGAAAGAAATGAGAATTGCAGCTAAGGCCATAAAGCCTGATGCTCTGATCGTTGGTGAGGACTGGCATATCTGTGCTGATTTCCTTGAGGGAGATGAGTGGGACAGCTGCATGAACTATGCCTGGTTTAAGGCTCTGGGAAGGCTTTACGGCGGCAATGGACCTATCCATGAGTTTGTCTCAAAGCTTGGACAGGTAAGGGGAAGATACCACAGCGATGTTTTCCCACTTTTATGGAATCTTATGGACAGCCACGATACAAAGAGATTTCTTTCCTATGCATGCGAAGAAGGCGGAAAGGGCAAGATGCTCTCTGCTGCAGCTCTGACCATGCTTTTCCCGGGATGTCCATTTATCTATTATGGAGACGAAGTGGGAATGGCCGGGGACTACGATCCTGACAACAGAAGGGGCATGCTCTGGGATACAGAAAAGTACGCTGATCCGGACATGCTGGATGCTTACAAAAGGCTTTCTGCTTTCAGACACCAGCATGAAGAACTCTGGAGAGAAGTTCCTGAAGTGGTTTTTGTTGACGAGGTTCAAAGAGTCATGGCTTTCAAGCAGGATAAGCTTGTTATGATCTTCAATCTCAGGGAGGATAAAGTTGATCTAAAAGAGCTTAACGGTCATCTGAACGCAGGAATCAACATGTGCGATTCAGAGGGCGGTGATGGTCCTGAGCTTATCTTTAAGCTCTCAGCTGAGAAAGAAAAGTGCATTCTTGGGGCTTACGACGTGGCAGTATTTAGCCTGGCATAAGGGACATAGAAAGGGCCGAAACCATAATTAATGGCTTCGGCCCTTGGGTATTATAATGGCTTTTTTATAATATTTCAGGCTTTTTTGGCACTTCTGCTGATCTCAAGGATGGCTTTAAGAATTTCCTTAGTGGACATCATGTCTGTCTCGCAGTCCTTACTGATCTCAATGCTGGACTGGGATGATGCTGCAACCTCTTCAGATGTGGCTGACAGATTACTGATGGCATCCATTACCTTGGTGTTGGCATTTACGCAGTCATCAACATTTTCTGATATCTTGGTAGCCATCTTGGTAAGTTCTTCAACTTTTTCCATGATGACTTCAAATTTCTCACCGGTCTCAACTATCATCTGTCCCTGCTCGTTGGCAGATTCTACACTTCGCTCCATGTTTCTGGAAGCAAGGTTAACCTTTCCAAGAAGATCATCAATAGTAGATGAGATCTGCTCCGCAGAATCCTTGGTGTGCTCTGAAAGAGCACGGATCTCATCTGCTACTACCGCAAAGCCCTTGCCTGCGTCTCCTGCTCTTGCAGCCTCGATGGAAGCGTTCAGCGCAAGAAGGTTTGTCTGATTGGAGATACTTAGGATGGTGTCTACAATTTCTTTTACCGTACTTGCTGAATGCTGGAGGTTAGAGGTCATTTCTGCCGTCTCGGCATTGATGGTGGAAGCTTCATCTGACTTAGCTCTTAGCTGCTTAACAAGTGAATTTCCGTCGCTGATGTTCTCAGTAACCTCGTCTGCGTTCTCACGCATAGCCTTGGACTGATCTGCTATATCTTCAAGAGATTCTGTAATATTGGAGTTCATCTCGGTCTGAGTCTGAATTGCTTCTGCAGTCATGGTCACGGACTGGGAAATCTGCTCGGAAGCTTCTGCTGAGGAACTAACTTTCTCTGCCAGGGATTCCATGGAATCATTGGCATCCTCAAGCTTGATAGCAATCTGTTCGCCGATTGACTGAATGACTTCCGCATCCTTTTTCTGCTGCAATGCTGCGTCCTGAATCTCATCAAGAGTTTCTTTATTTTGCTTGCTGTTCAGACGAACGTAGAAAATACACATAAGAGCAAGGAGCAGGGCATACACTGCATCTGTATATACCTGATTTGCCCTGGAACTTGGGTCTGAAGAAATCATTAGATAAAGCGGAATAAACAACACATTGATTCCCACCACTAAAGCTGAAACAATGTTGGTGAGTAAAAGATCTGAATAAAGTAGAGAAAGAATGCATATACCAGGACCAAACGCCCACATATAAGGAACATGAACACTGCCCAGCATTACCACAAAATACGCCAGGCTTATGGAACTCAGTGTGATGATCTGGCCTGTCTTCTTTGTCCTGTAAACTGCAAATCCCCAGATTTGAACGCCAATCAGGATGACCTGAAGGATGATCATGATCGTTGTGGTCATAAAACCTTCCCTTCCGGCCTGATAAACGATGGTGGACAGCAGCATAAAGCCCTGAATGATGCAGCCAAACTTAAATGCCAGACGATTACTTTCTAAGATGTGTTGTTCCTGCAGACTCATATTATTTCTCCTATCTCTATGAAAAACGTCATATGCTCTTATTCTACTTTTATCATTATTTCGGGGCATATTCAATTAAAAAACGATTAAATCCGCATGACAATCCCCAGGGCTGATTTGCCAAGGGGTACTGTTTGGAATATACTTTGAAGCGGATGTTACGTTATGAGGAGAGGGATTTTATGAAAAGAAATATCGTTAAGGCAATATTACCAGCAGTACTTGTTACAGTTGCGCTGGCAGGATGCGGAAAAAGTGGTGAGAATACCGGAACAGTGACCTTTGAAGCAATAGAAGACAAAGAGAATGGAAATTATTCGGGCACAGGAGCTGATGGAGGCGCAGACGGGGAAACTTCCGGACAAACAAAAGCGAATGAGGCTGATGAAAAGAGCTCTCAGCTCTATGAAGATTTTCTGGCAGGGAATGCCAAGGCAAAATTCACCGGAGAGGCTGATCTAGGCAGCTACATCAATTTAGGAAATGCCCTTACTGTTGGTGAGTCCTATACTTTGGATGAGATAATAGGAAATTGTGAAAAGGGCGATGAGATCGAGGCTTTTACCTTTACAGGAAAGCAGAATAGCTATATAGATTGTGGACAGGATGGGAATAAAGAGCTTCTTGTGGAGCTTGAATATGGGGCAGAGTTCACCCTTAAGATGATAGTTAAGGATATGGGTGGCGAGCTTGATATAATCTATAGCCGCGACCAGTGGTCCAGAAGTGATCTGGAAATAAATGATGATGGAACTATTGAGAGCTCAGGCTCGGGCGGAGCAACTATCCATGGCTTTGACCAGGCTTATATTGACGCTGATGGAAAATACCATTTCTACTATGGCAGCGAAGAATATGGAATGCCTTATTCCTACTACGCAGTAAAAGACGGAGAGTACGTGGTGCTGGATTTTGAAGGGCTGGATACAGACCATTTCATGATCACATCCTACTGGATCTCCGATGCTGAGAATAAGGATTATTATTACACTCTGGTTGAGCTTGATGACAATTATGAAGTTGTGGAAAATGCAGATCTGTACAGTGAATCAAACCCCTTCAGACAGAAGTTTGATCAGGCCGGAATTCCTGTCTACACTGCGGAAGAAGTAAACAGGATCTTGGATGACAGAGCAGCACAAATAGGTTATCCTATCAGAAAATAAATGCAATTGCCAGGGCAGCCAGTGCAGCCAGACACACAGATACAGAGATGAATTTTTCTGCGATATGAAGTGCGGACGATGAATCGACATATTTTCCATTTATCATTACAGCGTTTACTGTGCGTTGATCTCTTTTATCAAGTGGTGATACCTTTGCATTGTTATGACCTTTCATGTTACGGTTCCCCCTGTTTTTATTTTTCATTATCAACCCCACGTATGATAGAATATTACAAAAATGTGATTTGTTTCTGTTTACAAAATAAAGAAAAAATAAAATTTAAATAAAGTAAAGATTAACCCCAGTAACGGTGCGGGTTTGAAGGCATTTGAAATTTCCAGTCGCAAAAAAAGCAAAATAAAATGTTGCAAATGGCACAAATAGGTATGTAAGGGGTATCAAAGCAGGGGTTATAATCGTTTCATAAGTTACAGGTGTTCAAAAAAGAACCTGAAAGAGAGAAAAAATATAAAAACATATTTAGAGAGGTAAAAGTTATGAGTGGAAAGAAATTGTACAAGAGTCGTGATCAGAAGGTTTGTGGTGTTTGTGGCGGAGTTGCTGAGTACTTCGATATCGATCCTACAATAGTAAGACTTGTTTGGGGCATCGCAGCATTAACAACAGGAATCGGAATTGCAGCATATATCGTTGCAGCAATCGTAATGAATGATGCTCCTGCAGAAGATGTAGTAGATACAACTTATCGCGAGACAGAGCCAGAAGTAGACGCAGAGCCTGTATCAGATACCATCAAGGGTTTTGATCCCGAAGCTTAAATATGGAGCAGAAACATAAGAGAAGGGTACATTATTCAGGAAAGTACCCAAAGAAATTTGAAGAGAAATATAAGGAACATAACCCCGAGAAGTACAAGGATACCGTAGAACGCGTTATCTCTAAGGGATCAACGCCTGCAGGAATGCACATTTCCATCATGGTAAAAGAAATCCTGGAGTTTCTGGACATAAAACCCGGACAGCAGGGCCTTGACTGTACTTTGGGTTATGGTGGCCATACCAGGAAGATGCTTGAAAAACTTCAGGGACAGGGCTGTATCTATGGCCTTGACGTGGATCCTATCGAGTCCAAAAAGACCATAGAGAGGCTCAGATCTGCAGGCTTTGGTGAGGATAATTTCAAATTCAGGCTGATAAACTTCAGGAATATCGATCAGGTTGCAAAGGAAGCAGGAAAATTTGACTTTGTACTGGCTGATCTTGGAGTTTCATCCATGCAGATTGATGACCCTGAAAGGGGCTTTTCTTACAAAATAGACGGGCCACTGGATCTAAGACTTGACCCTGAGCACGGAGAGTC
>CAMVRW010000077.1 GCA_947169985.1 uncultured Butyrivibrio sp.
CATCAGTCTTGCCCTGAAGCTCCTTCTCATCCTTGTAGCGCTCCTCCTCGTTGGAATCGATGAGCTGCTCCAAGTTATCAATAATAGGTCTCATAAGAGGAGATATCTTCTCCTGCTCATCTCCCGGAAGGAATCCTATGTCATCATCAAACTGGGAGTTAGGTCTGCAGACCAGGATTCTTCTGTACTCACCTGTGGGACGATTGATCATCTTCTCAAGCCCAACTGCCAGGGAGTAGAAGGTCTTGGCTGTTCCTGCCATACCCTTTACTATTACCAGTGGTGCCACATCAGCCGGCTGCATAAGCGCCTCCTGAAGGAAGTACTGTCCTGCATTCCTTGGCTTTACGCCGTAGGGCTGACTCTTTTCATACTCAAGCTTCTTGATCAGTTTGCCGCAAACACGGCCCATCTGGGTCTTTCCAAGGGACTGATCAGCCCTTACAATAACAAACTCATTTTCATACAGCTGCGGTGCGTACTGATTCCCCTCCTCGTCACAGCAATACACCTTATCTACAGGAATGCCCTTTTTCTTGAAATCCTTAAAGATATCCTCGGGAGCATATACATCAATTCTTCCGCTGTACTGCTCACCATGAAGCGCAACCTGCTCGGTTGTAAAGTCCTCTGACTTGATATTAAGGAGCTGTGCCTTAATCCTCATCAGAATGTCCTTAGTTACAAGAATTACCTGTTCCTTACTTGTCTCCTTAAGCCCCTTACATACCTTAAGGATTCGATTGTCAGACTTATACTCTGACATGTCATTTGGAAGCTCAACATCCTTAAAGTTCTTCTCAACTCTAAGGAGCCCTCCATTGTCAAGCTCAACCCCAGCAACCAGATCCCCCTGGCCTCGTAGCTGTTCGAGAATCCTGATGGCTTCTCTTACATTAGCTCCACGCTCACCTTCATCCCTCTTGTGAGAGTCAAGCTCTTCTAAGACTACCAGCGGAAGAACGACCTCGTTATCATCAAAGCACTTGAGAGCATGTGGTGCCTGAATCAAAACGTTGGTGTCCAGTACGTAGATCTTCTTCATGCGTAGGTCCCCCTATATTTGTATGACTTGTAACTTCATTATACCATATATTGTGTTTTTTCAACAAAAGATTGTATAAAATAAAGTTACGGCTCCCGGAAAAATCCGAGAGCCGCAGCCTAAGATTATAGGAGGTCTGAAAGGACCTGTATCATCTGATTTACGTCGATTGGTTTTGCAATATGGCCGTCCATACCTGAATCTGCAGCCTTCTTAATGTCTTCGGAAAAGGCGTTGGCTGTCATTGCTATGATAGGTACCTTGGCCTTTCCCTCCTCCGGTAGTTTTCGTATTTCCTCAGTGGCTTCATAGCCGCCCATGACTGGCATCTGGATATCCATTAGCACTGCATCGTAGTAGCCTGCCTCTGCGCCAGCCACCTTATCCAGAGCTTCCTTTCCGTTTTCTGCTGTCTCCACCTGGAATTTCAGCTTTTCCAAAAGCTTAGCCGCAATCTGTCTGTTGATAGGCATATCGTCCACAAGAAGAAGTCTCTTTCCATCAAAATCAGCCTTCCTCTCTGCCTTATCCTTAGCCTTATCCTCTGCCTTTTGGATGTCCTCAATGCTCTGGAGCTCCAGGTCAAGGCACACAACAAACTCCGTGCCCTTACCCTTCTGGGAGTTAACATCTATGGTTCCACCCATTATATCCACAATGCTCTTAACGATGCTCATTCCAAGGCCTGTACCCTGAATTCCGCTAACTGTGGAATCTTTTTCTCTCTCAAAGGCATCAAATACCTTGGCTGCAAATTCCTTGGACATACCAATTCCGCTGTCAGCAACTCTTATCTCATAAACTCCTTTGGTGACATCTCTGGATTCCAGCTGGCTTATCTTTACCTTTACTGTTCCCCCCTCCGGAGTGAACTTGTAGGCATTGCTTATAAGGTTTAAGAGCACTCTGTTAAGCCTGTTCTTATCGCAGTAAACATAGGGTTCCAAAATGGACTCCGAGTCAACCACATAGTTTATCTTCTTCTCCGCCATCTGGGTGGCGAAAAGGTCTTTTACCTCTGAAAAGAGCTCTTTGAGGTTAATAGGGACAGGCTCAAGCTCCAGCTTTCCGCTCTCAATCCTGCTCATCTCCAAAACGTCATTGATAAGGGCCAGAAGGTGATTACTGGAGCCTTTTATCTTCTGGAGGTAATCCTTAAGCTCCTCATGGGTAACTCCCGGCTCCTCAGCCAGGTTAATGTAACCAATGATGGCGTTCATAGGAGTCCTGATGTCATGGGACATGTTGGACAAAAATACCGTCTTTGCCCGGCTCCTTTCATGGGCCTTAATGGTCTCCACCTGAGCCTGTTTCTCGCGCTTTGACATTATGGAATAAATGCTGAACATGATGATAAGAGAGATTATGTTCAGACTCATCTGAATCAAACTGTTTCTGGTGAGAGTCCTGTCAACTTTTCTAAGCTCAGAACTGATATAGGCTTCCGTCTGCCTTACCGTCTCCGGATCCTTGTCCAGATTATGCTGCTCGTAGAACTGACTGATATCTCCGATAACCTCTGTAGTCATATCATCCGTAGCACTCTTTACCCACACCAGGGACGTAAAGAATATCAGGAAAAGAAGCACGATCCACACTACAGTGGAATGACCGAATCTATGCTCCTTGTCTTTTTCAAATACAAACCTGAAGTAAAAGAATCCCAGTACGCTCCAGGATGCCAGTATCAGATAGCTCTCCGTGGACATAGCTTCCGCCGACCACATCATGAAGTAAATAAAGAACATGACAGACATGGCAACTCCGAAAATGCCCGTAGCCATGACCTCTATATTGCTCTCCTTTTTAGCATTAGCAAAAGCAGCTGCTGAGGTGTAAGCGTAAGCAATGGTGGCTCCGATGGTGTTTACATCTACTATCCCCCCTATGGCCGTTCTACCAAGGAATGGGATGAAAAGAGATATTGCCATAAGAGCAATTATGGCGTTCTTTGGACTCTTATCCTCATTGAGTTCCCCAAACCACCTAGGCATCATTCCATCATCAGCCATGGTGTAAAGGAGTCTGCTGCAGGCGATAAAATTACCAATAAGTCCAGTCATGATGCCGGCAAAGGCAGCCAGTCCCAATATAAATACACCTTTATCGCCCCAGGTGTCGAATATTACATGGAAGGTAGGAAGACCCTCTATGCCTTTCAGATTAGGAAGATCTGCCAAATATGTTTCCCATCCGACATACTTATCATTAACCCCGGCAGCTGCCATCTGAGCCAGTAATACATAGGCTATAGTTGCCGTCAAAAGAGCTATGGACATGATCTTAAGGCTCTTTTTAGTAGAAAACTTAAAGCCAGCCTCGGAATTGGAAATGGATTCGAAGCCAACAAAAGCCCAGGGCGACAGAGCCACAATAGTAAAGATCTGTTTAAGCTGGAATCCCTGATCAGAAGCAAAATATGGTTCCGGTATTTTTTGAATACCTGAAATGGTTGAGCCAACTCCAAGTGCACATGCCAATACTCCCACAATAAGAGTCACTGCAAAGATCACCTGAATATTTACAGCCAGCTTTTTTCCCTTAATGCACAAAAAGCCGCAGATGAGAACAGCCAGGACAGATAGCATCACCTCACCAAAGAACACATCATACCCAAGGATCTGGTAGTGGAATCCAAACTGGAAGGTGCTGCCAAAGAGGTTCTTGCTGATAAGTCCAAGGGCCGAAGCATTGGCCCAGATTATGGCAACGTAAACCAATATCAAAAACCATGCACTCATGAAACCATGGTCGTAACCAAAGGTCTTTATGGTATAGGTCAGGGTTCCGCCTGCTCCCTCAAACTTATTCATCAGATAGTGATAGTTCACTCCGATAATGAACATGATAAGTCCGCCAAGGATCAGTCCTATTGTACTTCCCATAGGTCCTGCCTTTGGAAGAAAAGTTGTTCCCGGCATGACAAAGGCGCCCCATCCTACGGCGCATCCAAAGGATAAGGCCCAAACATGTATCGGCGATAGATATTTTTCCAGTTCTTTGTTATTTACGTTTTCTTCTGCCACTGTATGTTTTACTCCTTTGTTTTTTCGATGATAAGCCTTTGAAGAGTCTCAAAGATCTTAACCGGCTCCATAGGTTTGCTAAGGTGAGCATCAAGTCCAGACTGAAGACTCCTCTCAACATCCTCGTCAAAGGCATTAGCCGTAAGAGCGATAATAGGGATCCTCTTGGCATCCTTTCTATCCAAAGCCCTTATTGCCTGGGTCGCCTGAAGTCCGTCCATCTCAGGCATTCTCATATCCATAAGGATGGCGTCAAAGAAGCCTTCCTCGGATTCTGTAAACATATCAAGGGCAACCTTTCCGTTCTCAGCCCTCTTAGCCTCCACACCCTTTTTAGATAGGAGCTTTAAAAGTATCTGGGCATTGATGTCCATGTCCTCAGCCACCAATACCTTGATCTTTGTAAAATCAAACTCTTCAGACTTCTCTGTGGCCTTCTCGGCACCCGGACTTTCCACCTCAGTCTCTTTCTTTTGGGCAAAAGAGCTTTTGGCTACTTCAAACGTAAGGGTGATGGTAAAAGTTGAACCCTTTCCCTTCTCACTGTCCACTTCGATCTTACCGTTCATCATGTCCACAAGGTTCTTGGTGATGGCCATTCCAAGGCCGGTACTTCCAAACTTGTTGGCAGCTGTAGCGTCTGCCTGACTGAAGGATTCAAATATCTTGGGAATGAAATCCTTATCCATTCCTATTCCGTTATCTTTCATGACAAACTGCAGAGTACTCATTCCTCCGTAGCTTGCCAGTTTCTTAATATTGAACTGTACCCATCCACCTTCAGGAGTGTATTTTACTGCGTTGCTAAGTACATTCAGAATTATCTCTTTTACCCTGGTGGCATCACCCATATAAAGTTCGTCAATGTCTGGAGCGAGGTTACACTCATAGGAAAGCTTCTTGTCTGAGCACTGGCTTCCCACCAAAGTGTTAATGGTCTCTATTAGGTCTCTTAAGGAGAACTCCTCCTTCTTAAGCACCACCTTACCGGACTCGATCCTGGACATATCAAGAATGTCATTGATGATAGCAAGAAGGTGCTGGGCAGAATCCCCGATCTTTGTGAGGTACTCTTTTACCTGATCGGAGAGCCCCTCCTCAGCAAGGGCAAGATTATCAAGACCTATAATGGCGTTCATAGGGGTTCTGATCTCGTGGCTCATGTTGGAGAGGAATACAGTCTTTGCAACATTGGCTTCCTCTGCAATTGTGAGGGCATCGATAAGTGCCTTTTGCTGCTCCAGAGTATCCCTTGTCTGTTTGTCCACATCAGAAAAGCCGATGCCTACAGCATGAACAACATGGTCGTCTCTGTCCTCAGGTCTTCTAACGCCTGCCATTCGAAGCATCTCATAACTTTCCTGACCATCTCTTTTAACCAGATATCTGAAGGCTATGATGGGTTCTGTCTCCAGATTCTTTTGGATGGATTCCGGTGAAATGAAGTCCAGAAACTCTTTTCTGTACTCATCAGTAACATACTTCTGGGCATAGTATTTGAAGGTATCCTGGAAAAGAAATACCTCCCCCTCTCTAAGTCCATCCGTAAGGCTTGAGTGAGATCTGTAGCACTCTCCAAGGTCCTTATCAAGATCCACAAAGTAAACGCTCCTGTAGTCCGCTGCCATAGCGGTGATCATCTTATTGGCCTGAACGTTGGATTTATTCAGCTTTTCTCTTCGACTGCTATTCACGGAGTAAAGTGCGATGATTACCACTTCAATAAGAATCGAAAAAAGAACTCCTGCAACAATTGTCCAAAGATTCCGTTTAAGCTGGCTGTCATAGTATTCGGCACTGAAGTCCACAGCAATTACACCCACTACTTCACCTTTAGAATTAAAGATCGGTGAATATGCGCTGTAGAATCGACCATAGGAATCTTCATAGGCTTCTTCATCCACGTAGGCCTTTCCTTCAAAGGACTTTACAAGGGCCGGTGTCTCTTTTACCAGCTCTCCATATTCAGAGCAGTCAACAGGTGCAGGATCTACAGTAAAGTAATAGGTTCCATCCTCATCATTTTTCTTGACGCCGTAGATAAACTCCAGCTCAATGTTATCCTGAAAGGAATTAAGGGTGTCATAGATATCCCTATAAACAGGGTCATTATCCACTCTTCCCGTCAAAGCCTCGTAATCATCGCCGTTTATCATGTATGCAGCTGTGTTGGAAATATCAAGCATACGCTCATCAATCTGCCCTTTGAGCGCGCCATTAGACTGCCTTACCAGGATCAGTCCCAGTAAAGCATTAGATATGATCAGAAAGAATGACATGATAATAAGGGCTTTGGTAGTCTCCCTCATTTTTAAGGTCTTTAACGGATTTTTCATGGGGCCTCTTTCTTTAATTCCCTCTTGTTCTTGTACATTGCTTCATCTGCACGCTCAAATACAGGGGCAACTCTTCCGTCCTCATGGTATCTGCTGGCACCTGCAGCAATTACCACATCCCCTTTCAGCTTGTTTTTCTCATTATGCTTTTGGAGCTTATCCATAAGGGCAGCCAGGTTAATATAATCATAGCCCTGAACCACTGCCACAAATTCGTCGCCACCCACCCTGTATACAGGACTGTGCTTGAAGATACGACAGATGATATTGCATCCCTTTATGATGAACTTGTCACCGGCCTGATGACCCAATGTGTCGTTGACCTCTTTAAGGCCGTTCAGGTCGAAAACAGCAATGGCAAATTCAAGGTTTGGATTCTCTTTTATGTTCTCATCCATTCTCTTTTCAGCTTCTGAGTATGCATGCTTATTCTTAACCTTTGTGAGCTCGTCAATATTGGCCTTGATCTCAGCAGCATTGAGGTTCATGGCATATTCCTGCTCACGTCTTATCTGCTGGTCAATGTCCAGTATACCTACTATGAGGTTTGTTTTACCCTCTTCGTCAAGAAGCTTGGCTCTTAAAGAGACATAGCGAGGCTCCCCATCAATCATGAGCCTGTGTTCATTTACAAACATTCCCGATCGCTTTATCTCTTTTAGCACCTTTTCTTTTGTGAAAGCCGATAGGAAGGAATCAACGTCATCCTCGTAAAGACCCTTTGGGACTCTTTCTATTACGTTATTAAAGTAATCATCACCCTCATCTTCTATAGCCATATCCGAGATGATATTTCCGGGGTTATATTTATTGTAGTGGTCTGTTTCAGGATCAACTGTATACAGATAGATAAAGTTTCCGGTCAGAGCTCCTACCCTTGAGTAGATAAGTCTCTCCTCCTTTGCTCTTTCTACAGTCTCCCTGCCCTTCATCTGTTCATCAACGTTGTTGATACCAATGATAATGAAATTTCCGTCGCCCCTTACCTTTACTGCTTTAATGCATACAAATACAGGATCTCCTTCTATCATTGCCCTTGTAACAAATGAAAAGACACCGGTCTTTTTTATCTGACTCTGTATGTTCTTCCTGGTTAAGGCCTTTTTAAAGGTCTCAAGGTCTTCCTCATATATCGGAACATCAAATTCATTGCGTTCAAGATCAAAGTAATCCGTTCCATGTTTTGTGAGCTTGATATCACGATTTGCTCCGTCAGGAGTATACTCAGTGTACACACCGGTATCCATATCCACAAAGAAAAGCTTAATATAATCCTCGGAAAGAGCTCTGGCTATGTAGTTGTAGTTCAGGCCTTCATCCGCAGCAGACTCAGAAATAGAAAGGATTGCAAGAGCCACAGCATTTGCTCCTGTCACAGGGTTTGTTGCTATTCTTCGCATAAACAGCTGAAGTATTCTTCCATCCGCTGTTCTGTCGTCAATGATCTTCCGCTTTCCCTCCTTAGCGCATTGTCTTACTGCGTTAAAAGAGTAATATCCCGTTCCTTTAGGTATCTGATCATAGGGTATTTCCTTGTTTTCTACATACTTCGGGAAATTAACTGAAGCAAACTCCCTAAAGCTCTTGTTTGCCCGGACGATAGTAACCTTATCTTCATCCATGGCAAAAATAGCCATAGGCATTGTGTCAAAATAATTTCCCAGATTCTTTTTGTCATTTCTGGAAATAGAAAGATCGTAGAGATTAAGGCTTCCTATCTTCTCAAAGTACTCCGCTTCATCAGGATTCTCAAAACCAATCTGAATTCCCTGAACATTTCTCTGGATGATCTCAGCTAGTGATATAGGTTTTATGTAGTAATATCCTTGAAGCTTGTTACATCCCACCTCTTTTAGAAGGTTTGCCTGCTCCTTGGTCTCAACTCCCTCCGCAACAGTTACCATGCCAAGAGAAACAGCAGTCTTAATAAGCTCAGTAACGATGATACGTCCTGCTTCACTCTTTTCAATCTGATGAACAAAAATAGAATCCAGCTTCAGAGCATCAAAAGCAATCTGCAAAAGAATGAGCATGGAGGCATTTCCTGAGCCATAGTCATCCATCCAGACCTTAACACCCTCACTTCTGAAATTCTCTACCTGCTTTTTCATGAATTCTACATCGCTGGTGATGTCTTTTTCTGAAATTTCTATAGACAGCTTGTCCCTGGTAAATCCAGAGGCGTCGATTCTCTTTACCACCTCACTTACCATGTCGCAGCTATAAAAGTCAGATCCGCTAAGGTTCACGGACTCAGGCACCACAAAAAGGCCATGCTCACGCTGGCCCTTCATTTTGTCCAGGACTCTTTCCACCATGTAGAGATCAAGTTTATAGGTTAGTCCCTCTTCTTCTAAAACGGGAATAAATTCAGACGCTTCAAATGTTCCTTTGTCAGGATCCATCCATCTTGCATAGGCCTCTTCATCTGAAACCCTGCCACTGGCAGCACGAATAAGGGGTTGATGGAACGCCTTGATCCACTGCTGTTCCATGGCCCTGTCCAGGTTGTCTATGAAGTACTGTTCAAGCTCCGTTCTTTCACGGCTTTTGCTTTCCAACAGCATCCTCCTGTTCGATAAAAAAGTCGACATTTTGAACATTTTAGCATTACTATTTTATCACAAAAAAGTAGAGGCAACCCGGTCGGGCCACCTCTACTAAACAGATTTAATAATAATTTTATCAAATTTCAGCTGCTCTCTTTAATGCATCGTCGATGTGAGGAAGGAAGTTCTCACGACCAACCTTCTCAACAAAACCATCCTTCTCCATGGTGTTCATAGGCTGCTCGTTTACATGTGAAAATACCAGCTGAACATTGTTCTCTTTGCACTTCTCATAGAGCTGCTCAAAGGAACGCATAGCTGTTGCATCAAGAGCGGGAACTCCACGCATACGTATAACCAGTGCCCTGGTGAAGTCCTTGAAACCGATCTGGGCGATCAGGTCAGCATCACCAAAGAACATGGGTCC
>CAMVRW010000078.1 GCA_947169985.1 uncultured Butyrivibrio sp.
GCAAAGCTAAAGCAGAATACGCCGATTCCAATAAGGAATATTGTTGAGACCTTTACACAAAAAACAAAGCCTTCCTTCACACGCTTATACAGTCCTGCGCCGTAGTTGAAGGAGCAGACCGGCTGATAGCCCTGGCCAAATCCGATAAGAGCTGAGCCCATCATCAGCATGAGCCTTCCGGCAACGGACATTCCGGCGATGGCTGCATCTGAACCGATTGCACCTGCTGTTCTGTTGAGAAGTAATGTTGAAATGGCTGCAAGGCCCTGACGGAACAGGGATGGCGATCCACCGTTTATAATCTCTTTTGTATAGTGCCAGTTTATATGTACATTCTTAAGGCTCATCTTGATGTTCTCACCCTTGCTGGTTCCGATGAGAAGTACGATGAAACTGGTAAACTGTCCCATAATAGTGGCGATGGCTGCTCCTCTGACCTCCATATGGAATCCCAGTATAAGCAGTGGATCAAGAACGATGTTCATAACCGCACCGCACATAAGACCTATCATAGCGTAGACAGCTGCTCCCTGGAACCTCAGCTGATTGTTGATGACAAACTGAGCCATCATGAAGGGCGCACCGATAAGGATTATCCTCATGTAGTCCTTTGTAAACTGCAGTGTTGTTGGTGTTGCTCCCAGGAAATCTGCAATGGGCTCCACCAAAATGTTACCCATCACTGCGAAGATCACACCAACTATAAGTGCCATAGCAAAGCTGGTAGAAGCCATTTCATTGGCCTCCTTGTGATTCTCAGCCCCAAGCATTCTTGAAATGTAGTTTCCTGAGCCGTGGCCAAAGAAAAATCCAAAGGCCTGAATAATAGCCATAACAGTAAACACAAGGCCTACAGAAGCTGTGGCTGCTGTGTTCACCGCCGGGTCCGATGAGACTCTGGCTACAAAGAATGTGTCTGCAGTATTATATATTGCTGTTACCATCATGCTGATGATGGTTGGTACCGACAGCGAAAGTATGAGCTTTGGTACCGGCGTCTGAGTCAGGTACTCACGCCTGTTTTGTGGTTGTTTCATTGGTGTTACGTCCTTTAGAGAATCCTCTTTCGTGCAATTTATTTGCGCTTAACTCATCATATCACATTGTGTCAAGCGAGTTGGTCTATTTTATTGGATTGCAGCTTGATTACTGCTCCTCCTTGAGGGCGTCAAACTTTGCCTTCATGGTGGGATTGTTTTTGGTCAGCTTCTTAACACTGACATCATCCACCTTGCTGTTGGCAATTCTAAGCTGGTTGTCCGAGCCAAGGAGCTCTTTCTTAACCTTTTCAAGATGCTGGATTGTCTTGTCGATCTCCTCGATTGCATTGTCAAAGTGCTTGTGAGCAATATCGTAGTTACGACTGAAATCATCCTTGAATTTCATAAGGCTGTCTTCAAAATTGGAAATATCGATGTCCTGATTGCGGACTACAGCCAGCTCCTGCTTATAGGTCAGGGCGTTCAGGGCTGCATTACGAAGCAGGGTTATTATAGGAATAAAGCACTGGGGACGTACCACATACATCTTGTCGTATCTGTAGGAAACGTCCACAATTCCTGCGTTGTAAAGCTCACTATCACTTTCAAGAAGGGAAACCAGAACTGCATATTCACAGTTCTTTTCCTTTCTGTCCTTATCAAGCTCCTTGAAGAAATCCTCGTTCTTGTGCTTGGTAGCTGTCTCGTCCATTTCGTTCTTCATCTCGAACATGATGGAGATCAGCTCTACGCCGTTTTCATCTGTCTCTCTATAGATATAGTCGCCCTTACTTCCGGTTCTGGCGTCATTGTCCTTTTCAAAATATGCATTCTTAAAGGCTGTGGGACGCAGCTGGTTGAACTGTATCTCACAGTGCTGCTCTAAGGTCTCACCCACCATCTTTGTAGACATCTTAGTCTTAAGGTCCTTATAGAACTCAACCTCTTTTTCCTTCTGCTCAAGAAGGATCTTGCCCCTTTCCTTCTCCTGCTGTATTGCAGCCTCCAGATCATGGGTCTTCTGATTTAGCTCGATCTCAGTGGCATGAGCCTTCTCATTAAGCTCATTCAGCTGGGCATTCTTTTCATCCTCAACCTTCTTAACAGCCTCCATGACAGCGAGCTTTTGCTTATCGTCTACGGATTTCAGTTCCAATGAAAGCTTCGTGTTCTGCTCCTGAGCCTTTCGAAGTTCCTCTTTTAGCGCCTCAATATCCTGAGCCTGTTTCTCCTTCAGGTCGCCCAGTTCCTTAACTCTGCCTTCCTTCAGGCTCTCAATTTCCTTAGCCCGCTCCTCAAGCTCTTTTTCGTACTGTTCCTTGGTCCTGAGTGTAATCTCATTTTCCTTCGCAGAGATCTCAAGGGCATGCTTCTCCTCCAGATGCCTTTGAAGCTCTGTGGTGCGCATGTTCAGGTCTTTTTCAAACTCCTTATCCCTGATCTGCTGAACAATTGAGCTCAGCTCTGTATCATCTACTGTAAATGCCTGCCCGCAATGAGGGCACTTCAGTTCTGCCATATGTAATACCTCCCATAACCCCTATTAGCCTATTTTATCAGAAATTGCATAAAAAAACAGCGAGGACCTTTATTCGCAGTCCCCACTGTCTCTGGTTTTTATCTAAGCTGATTAAGTTTGGATTTATCAATCTTGCCATCGGCGATGGTGCTGGCAACCCACAATTTGAGTGATTCTACTGTAAGGTCGATCTGATCCAGCTGCTTCTGGATGTTGACAAAGTCCGGCAATTCATCATCCGAGATTATGCCGTCTGCTGTGATATCTATGAGACGATTTTTTTGCGCGTCCAGGGAATTAAGCGCAGCAAGCATCCCCAGAACTATCTCGGATAGAGAAGAGGATTTTACTTCAGGTACAGAGTCTTTTCCGATGCGGCACTCGTGAGTGCAATAGTAGTTGCAAAGCTCAGGCTTTTTGTAAGCCGCTGCCATGTCTACAACATCTTCAGGTACAACTGCTGTCTTGTCGGTCTCAAGCTTTTCAAGCCTGCTCTCAGAAATGGTTCCTATAAGCTCACTGGCCTGTGCTCTAGTGAGACCTGCTTCCTCCCTTGCTTCAAAATAGATGTTCTTGTTTTCTTTAATTGATTTTTTCCCCATTACAAAACTCCGGTATATTTTTTACTTTAGTACGCTGTATCCGAAGCTGTTAACCAGAGCATCTATCGGTGTGCCATTCTTGCAAAGAGGACACTCTGCCGGTGGATAGGACTGATAATTTGGAATCTCTTCAGGATGGAATACTGAGATAACAGGAATTCCCTCCACTTCCTTTACCGCGCTGAAGATAGCGCAGGCTCCGGATATATTAGCGCCATAATAACGAACTCCGTCCATGAGTCCCTCTAAGGTAAGACCTGTAGCCAGGGAGCCCATAAGGATAAGTACATGTTTGCCACGGATGGCGAGCTGCAGATTATCTCTAAAGATGATCTGACCATTTGGTGCATACTCAGGCGCAAGGACGTAAACCGTGCGGTGAGCATTGTAATTCAGAACCCCGGCTCTTGTGAGTTCCTCAGCAAGATAGGTTCCGATAACTTCAGTTCCGTCTGCACAGACTATGGTATCCACAGGAGTGGAAATAGTGTAATGCATGGCAAGAATTGTTGCTACACCGTGAGCCTCACTGCAACGGGTCTTCATGGTCCCGAGCTCCATGTAATTTGTTATGTGAGAATGGGTTGTAGCGTAGTGGCCCGGTATAATCTTAAGAGCCACATTCGAATTCATAGAAGCTGGTATCTTGGTGTATTCTGATAGCATACCCAAATCCCCCTTTTTTCTTAAATTATACCATGTATCGTGAAATTTTAGCCTATTTTTTGACGGAATTATGAAATTTTTACAGAAGGTGTGCTCTGAGTTCTTCGCCGCTTTGACTTGAAAGGTAAGCTGGTGGAATATCAAGCATTGTCTTGCAGCCCTTAGCGCCTTCTTCGTGCATTCTCTGAGCTGCCCTTGCAACAGCTACCAGTACGCTTGTGGTGAACTCAGGGTTTGAATCAAGCTTTAAGCTGTATTCAATGATGTGATTGTGCTCCTTATCTGCGCCAGTCTTTCCACTTCTGAAAACAAAGCCGCCATGAGCCATTCCGCTGTGGTTCTTAAGAAGCTCTTCTTCGCTGATGAAGTGAACGGTTGTGTCATAGTCTGCGAAATAGTTTGGCATCTCCTTGATCTCTTTTTCTACGGCCGCAGCATCAGCGCCTTCCTCTAGAACAACGAAGCACTCTCTTGTGTGCTTGTCCCTAGTGGTGAGCTCAGGATTCTTACCACTTCTTACAGCTTCCAGAGCACTCTCTACAGGGATTGTGTACTGCTTGGCATTCTTTACGCCCTTAACTCTTCTGATGGCATCTGAATGTCCCTGGGATACGCCCTTACCCCAGAATGTGTAATCATTTCCCTCAGGAAGAATGGCATTGGAGTAAACTCTTGCAAGTGAGAACATTCCCGGATCCCAACCACAGGAGATGACAGCGATCTTGCCAGCTTCCTTGGCAGCAGCATCTACGTTTGCAAAATGCTCAGGAATTCTAGCGTGAGTGTCAAAGCTGTCGACAACGTTGAAAAGCTTAGCGTATTGAGGTGTCTGAACCGGCAGATCTGTAGCACTTCCGCCGCAAAGAATCATTACGTCTATCTTATCTTTCCAGTTCTCAACATCATTGGTGGAGACAACAGGAACACCACTTGTTTTAATAGTAAGCGAAGATGGATCTCTTCTTGTAAAAACAGCTACCAGCTCCATATCAGGTGCTGCAGCCACTGCAAGCTCTACGCCCTTGCCCAGGTTTCCGTAACCCAGAATACCGATTCTAATGCTCATTTTCTTCTTCCTCCTATTACTACGTGTTTACAATTTGAAAGTATTATACCATTACATGCAATATAGTGATATAATCGTCAAAAAGCTTAAGAATAAGGAACATACGGAGGAAATAAAATGAGTCAGGGAATTGGCACAAGATGTGTTCAGGCCGGATACACTCCAGGAAACGGAGAACCAAGGCAGATACCCATCATTCAGTCCACTACTTTCAAATATGATACCAGTGAGGACATGGGAAAATTATTTGATCTGGAGGCTTCAGGGTATTTCTACACCAGACTTCAGAATCCGACTAACGATCACGTTGCAGCCAAGATAGCTGCTCTTGAGGGTGGATGTGCAGCAATGCTTACTTCTTCAGGACAGGCAGCAAACTTTTTTGCACTCTTTAATATCTGTGAGTGCGGAAGCCACATTGTGGCATCTTCATCAATCTATGGAGGAACCTTTAATCTCATCGCTGTTACCATGGCGAAGATGGGAATAGAAGTTACCTTTGTCTCACCTACAGCTTCAGATGAAGAGCTGGACGCAGCCTTCAAGGACAACACAAGGGCAGTCTTTGGGGAGACAATTGCAAACCCTGCACTGACAGTTCTTGATATTGAGAAATTTGCCAATGCTGCTCACAGGCATGGAGTTCCACTTGTTGTAGACAACACTTTCCCAACACCTGTTAACTGCAGACCTATCGAGTGGGGAGCAGATATAGTTACACATTCAACCACCAAGTATATGGACGGTCACGGAGCTGCTGTTGGTGGAGCTATCGTGGATTCAGGAAAGTTCGACTGGATGGCTCATGCAGACAAGTTCCCTGGACTTACACAGCCAGATGATTCCTATCACGGAATCGTTTATGCTGAGAAATTTGGCAAAGAAGGCGCTTTCATCACAAAAGCTACAGCCCAGCTTATGCGTGACTTTGGTTGTATACAGTCACCACAGAATGCATTTCTTTTGAATCTGGGTCTTGAGTCCCTTCATGTGAGAATGCCTCGCCATGTTGAGAACGGCCTTGCTGTTGCAAAGTTCCTTCAGCAGCAGGAGCAGGTTGCAAAGGTTAGCTATCCTGGACTTGAGAGCGATCCATATTACGAGATTGCCAAGAAGTACATGCCAAATGGCGGATGCGGAGTAGTTTCCTTCGAACTTAAGGGCGGAAGGGCCGCTGCTGAGAGCTTTATGAAAAAGCTTAAGCTTGCAGCCATTGAAACCCACGTTGCAGACGCAAGAACCTGTTGCCTGAATCCTGCCACATCAACTCACCGTCAGATGACAGATGAACAGCTTCTTGAAGCTGGAATCCCTGCAGGTCTTGTAAGAATGAGCTGTGGTCTTGAGGACAAGGAAGACCTGATCGCAGACATTGCAAATGCGTTGAAATAAGGAGTAAATGCAGTGGAAAATATAGGAATTGTTTTCGGTTGTTTCATCCCCTTTCACAAGGGACATGAGTCTTTAGTGAAAAGAGCTTTGGAAGAAAACGACAAAATGATAATCGCAGTTTGTGGCTACCAGGAGGACAGGGGCAAGGAATTCCTCCCCTTTACTGTGCGCTACAAGCTGGTAAAAGAGATGTTCCGGGAGGACAGACGTGTTACTGTTGCCCTTATCGACGACAAGAAGATCGGCCTTGATGGCACCTTCACCCATGAGAACTGGGTTGCCTGGGGAAAAGAGCTTTTTGAGTCGGCGGGGATAGCTCCAGACTCGGCACATTTCAACTGGTATACGGGAGAACCTTCCTATGTGGAAAAGCTTGGTCCCATATATCCCGAGCACACATTTAATCTGGTGGACAGGACCATAGTTAATGTCAGCGGAACAGAGATCCGTGAAAATCCTATGGATCTGTCAGATGATATAAATGTAGTATTTAGAGAATACCTGCTAAAGACAGGAAAACTTGAGGAGGATCCAATGAATCCAGTTATTGACAGCTTACTTGAAACTGACCTGTACAAATTTTCTATGGGCCAGGCTATTTACCACAATTTCCCAGACTACACCACCACCTGGACCTTCAGGTGCCGCAACAAGGACGTTAAGTTCACAGCGGAGATGGTTGAGGAGATCAAGAGACAGATATATCTTTACTGCGACTTAAACTTTACTGAGGATGAGCTTAACTACCTCTCAACAATCAAGTGGATCAAGAAATCCTACGTTGATTTCCTTCGCCTGTGGCATCCAAGATATGAGGACTTTACTATCACCACAGATGCTGAGTGTGGCCTTGCTATTGAGACCAACGGAACATGGCTCAACACCTCCATGTACGAGATACCTACACTTGCCATCGTAAACGAAGTTTACTTCAGAATGGCTTATGATTATTCAGAACTGATGGAGTCTTTTGAAGAGAGACTTGATGCGAAGATAGCTCTTTTAACTGATGGAACATATAAGCTTGGAGCCTTCAGTGAGTTCGGACTCAGGAGAAGACTTTCTGCTGAGGCTCAGGAGCTGGCTGTACTTAAGCTTAAAAATGCCAACCTTGGTGATGGCTCAAAGTTTGTTGGAACATCAAATGTGCTTCTGGCTAAGAAGCTTGGAGTTACTCCTGTTGGAACCATGGCTCACGAGTGGATCATGTGCGTAGGTCAGGGTAACCACAAGCACAATCCTGCATATTCTAACTGGTATGCTCTTGACTACTGGGTAAAGGAGTACGGAATCCTCAACGGAACAGCCCTTACGGATGCTATCACTACAGACTGCTTCCTTCGCGACTTCCAGCTGACATTCTCAACTCTCTTTTCCGGTGTTCGCCACGACTCAGGAGATCCTATTGAGTGGGGTGAAAAGATGCTCGCACACTACGAGAGCCTTGGAATCGATCCTAAGACAAAGACTCTGCTGTTCAGTGACAGCCTTGATTTCGAGCGTGCTAATAAGATCAATGAGCACTTTAGCGGAAGAGCAAAGGTTGCTTTCGGAATCGGAACATACATTGCCAACGATACAAAGGTTCCTGCTCTTAACATTGTCATGAAGACCACTGCCTGCAACGGACAGGATGTTGCCAAGGTTTCAGACGTAGAGGGCAAGGGCATGTGCAAGAACCCTAACTACGTTGATTATCTTCAGAGATGCATTGATTGGAGAATGGAAAATGAGCAAATTTGATGCCAAAAAAGAGATTGAAAATATCGTCTCCTGGATCCAGAACTGGTTTGAAAATAACGGACCTAAGGCAAATGCTGTAATCGGAATTTCCGGCGGAAAAGACTCTTCTATTGTGGCAGCCCTTCTTGTTAAGGCTCTTGGCAAGGACAGAGTTGTGGGCGTCATGATGCCTAACGGGGAGCAGAAGGATATCTCAGATTCACAGAAGGTTTGTGAGATTCTTGGAATCAGAAATTATACCGTGAATATTGCCAGGGCTTTTGAGGGCGAGATAGAAGCCCTTAAGGCAGCTGGCGTTGAGCCTGGCAAGGATGCGATCATCAATACTCCTCCAAGACTCCGTATGGCTACACTTTATGCAATTGCCCAGTCTCTTCCTGAGGGAGGACGCGTAGCCAATACCTGCAACGCATCAGAGGACTACGTTGGTTATTCAACCAAGTATGGCGATGCAGCAGGAGACTTCAGCCCTTGCTCAGATTTCCTGGTTAGCGAGATGCTTCAGATTGGCGACGAGCTTGGACTTCCTGCCGACCTTATCCACAAGACTCCATCCGACGGACTTTCAGGAATGTCAGATGAGGACAAGCTTGGATTCACCTACGCTATGCTGGACAAGTACGTTCGCACCGGCGAGATCGAGGACGAAGCCATCAAGGAAAAGATTGATCGTCTTCACAGACTGAACCTGCACAAGCTGCAGACTATACCTATGTATAAGAGAAGCTAAAGTAAATTGAAAGGCACATCACTTTGATGTGCCTTTTTGTAACGTAGCAAATGTGTTCTACGGAGGTGCGTCCATGAATCAGACCCCAGATAACGATCAGAAAAAAACAATAGTTTCTTTCCCTGCTGAAAGCCTAATTATAAAAGAGGGCGAGATCTATACTGAAATGTATAAGATCATAAGCGGAAGAGCTGAAATGTACGTAGGATATGGTACTGACTATGAAGTACTTGTGAGCATCATTGGTCCGGGAGCCTGCTTTGGCGAATTTGGACTTTTAATGAACTCGCCCTCTATCTATACGGTCATTGCATATTCAGACGTTTACGCCCTGAGAGTCACGGAGGAACGGCTGGGTAGTTTCATCCAGGATAATCACGCCAGCGTTCTCCAGATAATGAAAAACATGGCCCATACCATGGATTTGATGCAACACCAGATCACAGCTCTTAGCATCGAACTCAGCTCCCACACAAAGGAACATGAGAAGAAAATGGTGGACATGAAGAAAAATATGCTAAGGAGCTTTTACAATCCGAATGGTATGGGCTTGAAGGGAATGACTTACTTCCTTGAAAACTACGAATCACCTAAATAACTCATTCTCCAAGATATATATGCTGTGGAAGTCCTCCGACAAAAATAGGAGTGAG
>CAMVRW010000079.1 GCA_947169985.1 uncultured Butyrivibrio sp.
TTAGAAGATACGTCTTACAGCAAGAATTGTTCTGTAGTTAGCATCCGAAACCTTGATACCTGTCTTAGCCGTAGATGCATGTACGATCTGACCGTTACCGATATAGATAGCTACATGACCTGAATAGCATACGATATCACCAGGCTGTGCATTTGCAAGTCCATCAACAGCTGCACCAACAGATCTATCACCACCGGAAGAATGTGGAAGACTTACACCAAAGTTATTATATACACTCATTACGAATCCGGAACAGTCGGCTCCGTTTGTAAGAGAGGTTCCACCGTAAACATAAGGGTTACCAACAAACTGAAGTGCAAACTGTGCAACAGCAGATCCGATAGAGCTTGTAGCTGTTGTGTAAGATCCTGCAGAGTTGTAACTCTTAGATCCTGAAGAGCTTGTGCTCTTTGATGTGTTTGACTTAGCAGCCTTGTTAGCAGCTTCTCTTGCTGCTTTCTCCTTGGCAAGACGAGCTTCCTCTTCTGCCTTGGACTCAGCCTTTACGAACTCAGTAGAAAGGGTTACATAGTCAAGTGATACATAACCATCACCTTCCTCGATACTAACCTTAACCCATCCGTCCAGCTCTTCCTCAACAACAAGCTGATCCTCGATAGGAACGAGACCAAGAACCTCATCATCAAGGCTTGGGCCTCCTCTAACCTTAAGGGTTGTAGTTGTTACAGTAGCGATTCTGGTTCCTACTTCCTTAGCAAGATCAACGGCGTCATCACCGGTTACACAGTACTCGCCCTTAACATAACCTTCAACTGATCCTGACTTGATCTTGTACCAGCCGTATTCCTCCTCGATGAAGGTACCAACTGACTTATCGTAAAGCTTACCTATGATCTCGCCATCCTCCTCACTTGGAAGATCACGAACGTTTACATAATCATTAACCTTAGCAATTACAAGGGTCTTGAAGAGCTCTTCCTCAGAATCCTCTTCCTCTTTATCCTCACTGCTTGTAGCTTCAGCATTCTTAACCACTGCACCTGTAGCACTCTGAATATCTGAAAGAATGCTGTCTGTTACTGTAGATGCCATTGGTGTTACGTTTGTAACTGTATCACTTGTCTCAACTGTCTCAAAGAGACTTGATACTGCACTGGTACTTGAAGAACTCTCTGTCTCTGCCTTCTCGGTCTCCACTGTTTCCTGGATACTTGAAAGGGAAACCTGGTTGCTTCCCAGAGCATATGTTATACCTGCCTGAGGCAGAACACTGGTTACTTTATTAGATGAAGCGTAAGCGTCAATTCCAAAGCTAGTAAATGTCACTGCAGCCGTCATAGCAAATGCGGCAAGCTGCATAAATGGCTTATTCAAAGCTAACCTCCAAAATATTACGAATTTGTTACATCTTTTTAAAAATATACGCCACACTTCATGATTTGTCAAATTAATTCTAAAATCTTTATTAATTTTTCGACTTTCCAACCATGAAATCTTGTACAGAAGTTACGGCATTTGCACCGTCAGCAACAGCTGTAACTATCTGTCTTAAGCGCTTTTTACGGGAGTCACCTGCTACAAACACGCCAGGTGCTGAGGTTGCGCCATCCTCACCTGCGATGACATACCCCTGCTCGTCGCAATCAACCAAAGAAGCAAAAAGATCTGTTGATGGGTGGATTCCGATAGCCACAAATATTCCATCAACTGCAAGATCACTCTCTTCCTTCTTCTTAACATTTTCGATATGAAGGGTTGAAACCTTATCCTCACCCTTTATCTCTTTTACAACGCTATCCCAGATAACTTCCACGTTAGGTATCTCAAAAAGTTCATCCTGAAGGATCTTGGTAGCTCTAAGCTCATCTCTTCTGTGGATGAGGTAAACCTTCTCAGAGAATCTTGAAAGGAAGATTGCATCCTCAACAGCCACATCTCCGCCGCCGTTAACAGCAGTGATCTTTCCCTTATAGAAAGCACCGTCGCAGGTTGCGCAGTAGGATACGCCCTTTCCGATATACTCCTCTTCTCCAGGAACGCCAAGCTTTGAATGATGTGCCCCGGTAGCCAGGATAATGGTGTGTGTCTCATATTCCCCGGCATCTGTCACAACTTTATAAACGGGAAGCTCAGTATCTGAGCCAGCCTTTACACATTCAACAGAAGAAACTGTTCCGTCAGCAAACTCTGCTCCGAGCTTGTCTGCATGCTCTCTGAACTTCATAGCCAGATCAAAGCCGTTAACCCCAGGGATTCCCAGGTAATTATCAACCTCATAGGTATCGATTATCTGTCCTCCGCTGACAGGATTCTTTTCTATAATAAGCATGTTAAGACCGGCTCTCTTGGCATAAACAGCAGCTGAAAGACCTGCAGGACCTGAACCGATGATTATAAGATCGTACATATAAAAACCTCCTTTTGGAATCAAAAACAAATTAAATTGTGTGCAATTGAATATTACCACATCTTCACGAAATGTAAAGCACTTTTTTCATTTTATCGTTAAATCCAGCCTCCGTCCAGGGTTATCACCTGTCCTGTAAGATATTCCGGAGCATTACTTAACATCAGTGCCAGTTCAGCAACCTCCTGTGGTTTTCCCATCCTTCCTGCAGGAATCTCCTGACAGAGCTGCTCCAGGTCCTCATCAGACAAGTGTTTCCTGTTCATATCCGTGTCTATTACTCCGCAGGCAATGGCGTTGACCTGAACGTTGCTTGGAGCCAGTTCCTTGGCAAGAGCCCTGGTAAAAGAGTTTACTCCGCCCTTTGAAGCTGAATAGGCGACCTCACAGGATGCTCCCACACTTCCCCATACAGACGAAATATTGATTATCTTGCCCTGCTGTTTTCTGACCATACCGGGAACAGCAAGTCTGCAGGTGTAAAATAGAGAGTCCAGATTTGTACCCATAAGATTCT
Source organism: uncultured Butyrivibrio sp. (assembly GCA_947169985.1). Classification (GTDB taxonomy): domain Bacteria; phylum Bacillota; class Clostridia; order Lachnospirales; family Lachnospiraceae; genus Butyrivibrio. The sequence goes on from CAMVRW010000079.1 coordinate 2,886, forward strand.
TCCAGTCCTGCACCTCCATGTCAGTCAAAAGTCCCAACCAAGCTACCCCAGCATTATTTATAAGGACATCGATCTCCCCGATCTCATCAAACAGCTTTTTTACTGCCTTCGGATCTGACATATCGCATTTGTAGGCGCTGCATCTAACGCCATATTCCTCAGTCAGCTCATCGGCGTATTCGCTGAGGATATCTATATTCTCTTTACATGTAAGGAACAGTTTGTCCTTATTATTGGCAAAAGAGTTTGCGATGGCATATCCGATTCCTCTTGAAGCCCCTGTAATCAGCACCTTTCTGTACATAAATCCTCCTGTGTCCAAAGCAATAGGGACGGTTCTTAATGGTCTGAACCCAAAGAACCGTCCCCAATATCCTTCTCAAATATATCTCAGCCCTTAGCCTGCTCAGCAGCCACATGCTCCAGAGCCTCAAGCACAGTCTCTTCCACAAATGGCTTAGCTACAAACTCTGCTGCTCCAAGCTTTACGGCTTCCATCATCTTTTCCTTCTGGCCTGCTGCCGTCACCATTATGATCACAGCATCAGGATGAGCCTTCCTTATCTGCTTAAGAGCCTCAATTCCGTCCATCTCAGGCATTGTGATGTCCATGGTCACAACATCAGGCAAAAGCCTGTCATAAAGCTCCACAGCCTCTTTTCCATTGATGGCTTCTCCGGTAACCTCATAACCTGCCTTATCCAGAATATCCTTCAGGATCCTTCTTGATGTTCTCGAATCGTCAACTACCAATACACGCTTCATTCCATGCCTCCTGTGACCATCAGCCAATAGAAATATCTTTTGACACTGCAATGATATACTTCACTTCGCCGCCACATACATATATCGGCATAACCACCATCTCTTCGCCGGTAGCTTCTGCAAAGCTCACGGAAAAGTTCGGTGGATCAAGATCGATCCGAACGTCCTGCTTGCTCTCTTCAGTTGCGTACAGACCATTTATACAGTTGATAAGCTCGCAGCTGGCATCCAGTGCGTCTTCCCTGGTCTCTATAAATTCTTCTTTTGTATAAGCTATAGCCAGCTTACGAACATCCTCATACTTGCCGGATATAGCCACGGCACCGTTTTGCTGACCGTGGAAGGTCTGATATCCAAGCACTTCGTCCTTTATTGCCATACTGGTATATGTCTTTCCAATATAAACGTGATTGTCCACCAGACGATATATATTCTTAATGCCCATGGCCAACATTTTCCGAACGGTGGGATCACCAGTGTGAAGAAAAACAGGCACTGCCTGCTCCACATCTCCTGTCTTCAAAGCCGCCATGTCACTTTCTGTAAAGCCGTTTTTTCTCTGATAATCGTCCTCGGCAATTTCAAGCTGTTCCATGGTAAGGAAACCGAGGTCCACTACCGACTGAAGGAAAGCGAGATACGTATTGCCCTGAAGCTCCAAGAGCCTTGAAACCTGTGTTTCAGAAAGATATCCCTTTTCGATGGCGATATCTCCAAAGAGTTTATCCATAGACGCCTGAAGGGCGTTACACTGCTCAGCCTGGGCGATGCTCATGAGTTTTTCTGCAACCGCAATGACTCCAAGCTTAGCCCTTCCGGCTTCCTGGCGCTTGTAAGCCTCCTTAAGCTGCATCTTGGTAAGCATTCCCTGCTCAACAAGATAATCACCAATTAATCTATCCAGCATGAATCATTCGCTCCTTCTTCTTAAAAAGAAACAAAACCACACTATAATTTTAGACTAATTTACGTACATTAACAAGCAGATTGTTGTTACTTATCCTCTTCTTTCATCTTTGCCATAGCCTGATTCAGAGCCTGCTGAACTGCTCCGTCAGCGGAAGAAGCAGCTGCTTTTCCAACCTGATCCTTCCTATGAAGCATCTCTGCCTGCTGTCCGGCCATCTCAAGGGCCATCATCCTGTCCTTTGTAAGAACAAGTCCCTGGCCGTCAGGATTGATCCTGATACCGTCTTTGTCCTGAACAAACTTAAGGATATCCTGATATCTGAACACGCCTGCGTTCCAACCGGTAGCGGTCTTCGCAAGCTTTGCAAACTCAAAAGCATCTGTGAAAACAGGAATAAACTGCTTGTCATCTGTAGTCTTCATCACAAGGAAACGGATCTTGTTGTCCTTGGTAAGCTTAAGCCTTCCATCCTCAAGGGCCTCAACCGGGCCATCGTGCTGCATGGGAACGATGAACTGAGCAGCCCGAATATAAGAGAGCATTCTCATCTCTTTTGCCTTAAGGATCTCTTCCCTCTTCTCATACTTAACAGGCCATCTGACTTCCTCAAGGAAATCCAACATAGCAAAGTTAAGGCCGGGATTTATAGGCATCTGGGGCTGGTCGCCCTGATTCCACTCACCAGGAGCAGCAACAATCTCATTTCTCTTGAAACGAGCCCTGTAAGCGCCGTTGTCGATTATGATATTCTCAATTCCCACATAGTACAGGTAGTCAAAGAACCCAACCTTCTTGCCTGTGGTATCCTGCTTGTCCTCCACCAGAATCTTTCTGACCACAAGCCTTCTGAACTGCTTATTGAAAAGAGCTGCTGCCTTCTCTGCCAGCTCCTGCTCAAAATACACGTTAGCAAATCCATGATCGATAAAAGGAAAACCAGTGGTCTGATCATAAAGAACGTAGAGATACTCTGCATCCCTGATCCTGGAAAGCACCTCGTTGTACACCTTCCTGTGGTTCCTCTCAAACTCCGGAAGTGGTGCCTTCTTATGAAAAATCTCAAGGGCAGTTAAAAGAAATAACAGTTCCTGTCCTGATAAAAATTTAAGAGAATCCGGGGAAATGTCCTCATCGTAGATCATGTTACCGATCTGGTCCTTCCTCTCAGGTGTGACTGTTTCTTCCATCGTCTCCTCGGAGGCATCCTTGATGTTTACTGGATTCAGGCGGGCAATGACAGGCCACTCAAGTCCTTCGTGGGCCTTCTTCACTTCCTCTACTGCCTGCTCCTTCTGGAGCTGAGCTGCCTTAGCCTGCTCTTCCTCATTTATTGTTTCATTTTTCTTGTTACCGAATATTCCAAATAATCCCATTTCTATTCTCCAAATCACTTTCCAAAAAACACTTCCGATACCTTTGAAAGGTACTCAGGATCCTTACTGCCGGCAGACTCATAAGGTGAGTGCATGCCAAGCTGTGCCAGTCCGATATCCACAGTGCTTACCGCCACCTGGGTTGTTGATATATTGCCCAGAGTAGAGCCACCTCTCATGTCTGACCTGTTGGTGAAAATCTGGAAAGGTACCTGTGCTTCCTGACAAAGAACCTTGAACTGTGCCGCGGAAACAGCATCAGTTGTATATTTCTGATCTGCATTAAACTTAATGACAATACCTTCATTCATGACAGGTCTGTTGACTGGATCTGCCTTATCTGCATGGTTAGGATGAACTGCGTGAGCATTGTCAGCTGAGATCATAAAGCTGTTTGCGATAGCCGTGTGATACTGCTGCGTTGTCCTTCCAAGACCATCATTAATTCTCTCGATGGTGTCCTTAAGGAATGTGGAAGCTGCTCCCTGCTTGGTTCCGCTGCCTACTTCTTCGTTGTCGAATACACAGTGCATTGCAACATAATCCTTGGGCTTAGCAGCTACAAAGCCTTCAAAGCTGCAGTATACGCATTCCTGATCATCAAGTCTTGAGCTTCCTATGAACTCCTCATTAGCTCCCCAGAATATGGGCTTAACCCTGTTGTAGAGGAACAGATCATGACCAAGTATGTCACTGTTCTTAACTCCCGCTTCCTTTGCTACAAGGGCAAAAAAGCTGTCGGCTGCTCCCTTGTCACCAAACACAGGGATCATGTCTGTCTGGGCATTGTACTTGTATCCATCGTTGGCTTCCCTGTTCATATGGATAGCAAGGGAAGGAATCATAAGAAGATCCCTGTCTATGTTCACAAGTTTGCTTTCAACCTTACCCTTCTTATTTACCAGCACACGACCGGCAACTGAAAGAGGTCTGTCAAACCACTCTGCGCAGAGCATTCCGCCATACCTTTCGACGTTCAGCTTGATGTATGCGCCAGCAGCCTCCATCTCAGGATTCTCCTTGATCTTGAAGCTTGGAGAATCGCTGTGGCTGGCTATCATGTGAAAGCCTTTATAGTTCTTTTTCGGAATCTTAAAAGAGATAACGGCAGAATCGTTTCTTGTAACGAAATAATTACCGGGCTTAAGATCCCATTCTTCAGATTCCTTAAGCTCAACGAAATCTCTTTTAACAAGGTCCTTCCTGATGTTGTCCACTACATGAAACGCAGTAGGAGAAGCATCAATAAAATCCATCATTTTCTGTGTAATATTCTTATTTTTTACCATATTGATCACCTCTTAAAAAGTAGCAAAAATCAGTATACCATATTTTCATTTAATATGTTAAAATACCTTAATGTAAGCACTTACATTTTTCACAATCTAATCAGAAAGGTCCAATTATGACTAGAGAAGAAACCTATAAGATGTTAGATGAGTACGTGGATATGCTTCTGGAGAAATCCGACGCAGAGCACCCCTTCTGGAACATCGAAAAAATTGTCAGCGGAAAACCAAATAAATGGAATTACATAGACGGCTGTATGATCACAGCTGTTCTTTCCTTATATGAAATGACCGGGGAAAAGAAATATCTGGATTTTGCAGACAGCTTTGTTGGCTGGTTTGTTCAGGAAGATGGCTCCATCAAGACCTATGATCCAAAGGAGTACAATCTGGACAATATAAATCCTGCCAAGAATCTTTTCAAGCTCTATGATCTCACAGGAAAAGAGAAGTACAGAAAGGCCATGGACTGTGCAAGAGGCCAGCTGGACACAATGCCCCGTACCAAGGCAGGAAACTTCTGGCACAAGGACATCTATCCTTATCAGGTATGGCTTGATGGAATGTACATGGCACAGCCCTTCTACATGGAATACGAGAAGCGCTACAACAAGATGAGCGGATGCCTTGATTCCTTCAAACAGTTCAAGAACGTTGAAGCCCTTATGAAGGATAAAGCTACAGGTCTTTACTACCACGGCTATGATGAGAGCAGGGAAATGTACTGGGCAAACAAGGACACAGGTCTTAGCCCCAACTTCTGGCTCAGAGCCCTTGGCTGGTTTACAGTAGCTCTTGTTGATACAGCAGAGGCCATGGACGAATCCATGTACTATGAGTACCGTTACCTTCAGACCATGTTAAAAGAGCTTGCTGATGCTTTGATACCTTTCCAGGATGAGAGCGGAATGTTCTACCAGGTGGTTGATAAAAAAGATGATGAAAGAAACTACCTTGAGACCTCAGGAACAGCACTTATTGCTTATGGTCTTTTGAAGGGTGTTAGACTTGGTTATCTTCCTGCAAGATTTGAGGAAGTTGCCATGAAGGCCTTTGATGGCATCACTGAAAAGTACCTCTCAAGAAATGAAGACGGAACTCCAAAGCTTGGAGGCATCTGCCTTGTAGCAGGACTTGGCGGTAAGCAGCACAGAGACGGTTCACTGGAGTACTACTTCTCAGAGCCCGTTGTTGAGAACGAAGCAAAAGGTGTTGCACCTTTGATCCTTGCATATACTGAAATATTAAGAAGACAGTAAATAAAAAAGTCCCCCTGGCTTATATAAGTCAGGGGGACGGTTCTTTTGTCTCTTTTTACTGCTGGTCTTTAGGAAGCTCAACCTTGAAGTACTTAACATTTGCAGTAAGTTCTTCAGCGATCTTCTGCAGATCCTGAGCCTGCTCAACAACTGATTCCATGTTGGTATCAAGCTGCATGAGGGATGCACTGGTCTCCTGTGTAGAAGCTGCGTTCTCCTCGGAGATACTGGACAGGGACTCTACAGAATTCAGGATGTTCTCCTTATCAGAGTTCATGGTCTCTACCAGTTCAACAATCTGCTTGTTGCCTTCCTCAGTTTCCTGAAGGAGTCTGAGCATCTCATCGAAGGATTCACTCATCTCTTCAAGAGCAGCAGTCTCATTGGTGATAGCGCCCTTGATTGCCTCAGTAAGCTCTTTATTCTTATTAGAATAATCTGTAATTGTTGAAAGCATGTTGGTGATCTCACCTGCCAGGTTGTTGGTATCGCCGGCAAGATCCTTGATGTTATCAGCAACTACTGCGAAACCCTTACCTGCTTCACCTGCTCTTGCTGCCTCGATTGATGCGTTAAGAGCAAGGAGGTTAGTCTGGCTTGCAATGGAGATGATGGACTCTGCTGCTGTTGTGATCTGAGCAACTACGTTAGCTGTCTCATTTACAGAATCAGCAACCTGAGTTGCCATCTCATCATTCTTCTGATCCTGAACTTTGATCTGTTCAAGCTGATCCTTTACCTTTGTGGACTCCTCGTAAACTGCTCTGCCCTTTTCAAGGTTAGAGTTTGCGGAATCAAGAACATTGTCAACAGAAGATCCCATATTGACTGTAACTGAAGATGTGC
>CAMVRW010000080.1 GCA_947169985.1 uncultured Butyrivibrio sp.
TGACCATCCGATGCTGTGATTTGATTATTTATTTATGCTAATTTGGGGCAGGATCTCAATAAAGTTACATTTACTTCGTTTCTGAAAAAATATCCTATAGGATTACCCAAAAACGAGTGCCATATCGAGTGCCACCCAGTGCCACGCGAGTGCCAATTTTTTATGAAATATATGAATCTATAACAAGTTTTATATGAATTGAAATCTCCGCGAATGAAGTGTTTATGCGGTTTTAGAGAGTTTTAAGGATTTTTATGGAGATATATGAAAAAGGTGCTCAAATAACAATTCCCAATTTCATGGTATATATCTCCTTTAAAACAATTATTTTCGTAAAAATAGCCCTAACACGGCGAATATATATTACCATGTCAGGACCATTTTGTAAAAAATATGTTGGGGAGTCACGGGGACGGTTCTTTTGAGTCAAGGGGACGGTTCTTTTGACTCCCTTTTTCATGGAGTCAAAAGAACCGTCCCCGTGGCTCTAAAAGCATTGTCACGGTATTTCATAGCACTTTACTGTGTGGGGCTTTAGCTGGATCTTCTGCTTATTCTTAAGGATTTCTTTTTGGTCATCCCATATTTCTGTGGCTGTGACTGTGTCTGAATCCGTAAGTCCCAGATCCTCAAATTTAAGCTTGGCGGTTCCTTTGCTCTCTCCTATATTGAAAAGAGCTATGTATGTTTTTCCATCCTTAGTCCTGCTCTGCCAGATGACTATGTCGTCCTTTCGCATGACCTGATGGGCTTTTCTGCCGTATCTGTGCATGCCAAGGAGCCTGGTGTTTGATAGAAGTTTCAGGGTGAATTCATCATTATCCCTTAGCTCTCCTCCTATGAAAAGAGGTGACCTGAAGATGCACCATAGGCTCATCATGATCTTCTGCTCGTCTTCAGTAAAGTGGCTGTAGTGACCGGGACTTCCCCCTTCATCATTGCAGGCACAAAGGTGTCCCACAGGAAGCATATCGCAGTCTGGCCAGTGACCCTTGCAGCCAATGCCTTCCCAGGCATGACATCTTTCAAACATTCCATAAAGGAGCTCCCACTTATCCCAGAAATCATCAGTCATTCGCCACATGTTGGCATTTTCAAGCAGGAAATCCTTCTGTTCCACTCTGGCGGGGCCGGGAGACAGAGAAAGGACCATTTTTCTTCCGCACTTTTCTATAGCATTTTTTATTAGGGCAATCTCGGAAAAACCTGCTCCCGGAGCCTCCGGTCCACAGTCTATCCTTGCTATATCATCGACCTTAACAAAGTCCACACCCCATTCAGCATAAAGCTTGAAAATAGAATCATAATAATCCTGGGCTCCCTCTTTTGACGCATCAACGCCGTACATGTCTGTGTTCCACATGCAGATGGAAGCTGGGTGTGCTATATCTCTGGCAGTCTGGTTGCTGCCAAGTATCTTACAGTTCCCATGGACAGCCTGTCTTGGAATTCCACGCATGATATGTATTCCAAACTTAAGCCCCATGTCATGGATCTGGTCTGCAATAGGTTTAAAGCCTTTTCCTTTCGCTGCAGATGGGAATCTGTTAGGGGCAGGCATAAGCCTTGAATACTCATCCATTTCAAGCTCAGTGAATTTATGATATTCATGGGAATCTGCCAAAGGCTCATACCACTGGATATCACAGACAACATACTTCCAGCCGAACTCCTTCAGGTGTTCCTTCATGTATTTCGCATTTCCAAGAAGTGCTTCTTCATTGACACTTGCGCCATAGCAGTCCCAACTGTTCCACCCCATTGGCGGGCGCTTTGCAACTATCTTTTCTTTATCCTTACCCATGAGATTCTCCCTTTGTAAGTTTCCAGTAAATTCCGTAGCTCTGCCTGTACTGATTGTAGTGCGTGGTGAAAAGAAGCGGAGTATCCACACCCTCCAGCCTGAAATCCATGGTCCCCGGCTCTTTAATAAGATGTTTATCAAGGTTGCGAAGGAAATCTTCCACGGAAAGTTCATCAGTTATACGCAATACATCTGAATCAACTGCCTTCGTCCCGGACACAACAACTGCTATGCCATGTGGCTTTGTGCTGATCTTCGCAGTTCCCAGCATGGCAGACAGCACATAAGGGCCGTACATGAAGGCATAGGTATTTTCTCCATCAGGAAGATTCTCGTAGTGAAGCCCCATAGGCCAGCGAATGGTTATAACACTCCCGTCCTTTAACAGGTCTTTTGACAGGTTGTAAAAGCCATCTTTGTCTTGTATGTTACATCGTAATCCATCAATTTCTATCTCCGGATTGCCACAAAGCCACTCGGGTTTCCTGAGGTATAAGTCATCACAGAACGCTTTCCCAGATTTTGTACTGATAACCAATTTAACCTTGTCGGACTTTGTGAAGTCACATTCCTGCCAGATAGAATAGTCCTCAGTTTCCAGCTGGGAATCCAGATATAAAGCCACCAGGAGCTTACCCTTTTCACGATAGTAAATTCCCTCCTGAAGCTTGGTGAAATTCTCGTAGCCTGTTCCGGTGCAGCACCAGAAATTTCCATCAAAAGTATTGAATACCTTATGGTAACCTGTAGCCATTGGCTGAAAATACGTGGTAAAGCCTGTATCGTGATCCTGGGACGCCATGATGGCATTTATCAGAGTACGCTCAGCGTAGTCCAGGTATTTCACATCGCCGGTTGCCAAAAAGAGCCTTCGAGAGAATTTAAGCATGTTGTAGGTGTTGCAGGTCTCATTGTTGACGTTGGTTCTCTCACCATCCAGAACGTAGTCTGCTCCGAAGTGCTCATCCTCACTGTTGCCGCCTGTTACATAGGTGTGTTTTTCGATAACCATATCCCAGAAGGCCTTGGCGTATTCAAGGTATATACTTTCGCTGTTATCAGCCTCATACCTGGCCAGTGCGCCGATAAACTTGGGGATTGTGGTGTTAGCGTGAACGTCCTTCAAAAGGTCTTTTGTTCCGGCAAGGGCAGCCTCAAAAAGGTTGGTCTCATCAAACTGATGAGCAGCCTTGAAAAGAATGTCCGGATCAGATATGGCAAAAGAGCTTTCGGCGCCGTCCAGGTCACGATTGATCCTGTAAAGCTCATAAAGGCATTCGTTCATGCCTCCATACTCAATGCCAAGGACTGTCTGCCTGGTTTCGGGGCTCCAGTTATTTGCCCTTTTTGCAATCCAAAGCCCAAGTCTGTTTGCAACTTTCAAGGCATTCGTATTACCTGCGATAGCATAAGCAGCGTTTAATCCTGCCAGGATCTTGTGCATGGTATACCAGGGCACCCAGGCCTCTGTAAATGGATTACTCTTTCCCTCCTCAACATTATCAAATTGAAGAGTTGGGTTAGTAACAAACTCTTTTGATGGGAGTGTTGCACCAAACACATAGCCCTCATAATCTGTTCCCATGGTCATTTCCTGGCACTCAAGGAGACTATCTACCACATATTCAAGGCGCATTCGTATTTCTTTTTGGGCTCCATCATCAAGTCCCGGGTTAACTGCAGCCTGGGACAGGGCTGTGACATAGTGACCAAGGGTATGTCCCCCTATCATTCCGTCTTCCCAGCCTCCGGGATAGCGCTTCTTATCTTTCATAAAGGTCTTTTGCTCCTGAAAGCTCAGGCCCTTTATGATAGCTGCAGTCTCTCTGAAGCCGGCCAGTAGCCTGTCTGCATCAAGCTTAAGTATGTTATGGGCAGTAATCTTTAGTGCCTCATCATAGTAAGGATCTGTAACCTTGACTTTCATATCTTATAACTTCATCTCCCCTGCAATATTTATTGAGTAATAATCCCTGATCTCTGTAATATCATCAGTCATTCCCAGGATCCACATAAGCTTTGTGAGAGCTGCTTCGCCCGTCATGTCGTGGGCTTCAAGGGCACCTATCTCGATAGCTCTTTTACCTGTTTCATAGACATCCATCTTGGTGCCTTCATATCTGCACTGGGTTCCAACAACAACGGTCATTCCGCCCTTTATCAGCTTTTCAAGAGCACCTATAAAATCGTGCTTAACGAAGGGCATTCCACCGATGCCGTAGGCCTCAATGTAGAGTCCTTTGTAGCCAAGCTCTGCTATGGATTCAATAAAGTTTCTGTGTATTCCTGGGAACATCTTTATCATGCAGACCTTGTCAGAATAGGTGTCCGTAAGCTTGAAAATGCCTGTTCTATCAGGAACAGCTGCGGTGTCAATCTTCATGCCAAGGGAACTGATGGTAGCGATATTGGGATAGTTAATGCTCTCGAAGGCATCAAAGCTTAAGGACCTTACTTTTGAGGCCCTGCAGCCCAGCATTACTTTTCTGTTAAAGGCAACAAATACGCCGGGAATCTGACTGGCTGCCATATGTATGGCACATCTGCAGTTTTCCATGGCGTCAGCAACAGGGTCTGTTATGGAAAGCTGGGAACCTGTTATCACCACGGGGATTCCAATGTTCCTTAGCATAAAAGAGAGCATGGAGGATGTGTAGGCCAGCGTATCTGTGCCGTGTATGACCACTATTCCATCGTAATCATTTCTGCAATCACTTATCCTACGGGCCAGAGCGCTCCAGTCCTCAGGAAATATATTGGCACTGTCCAGGGAGCAGAAATCCTCTATCTCGATGTCAGTATCCCCTGATACCATCTGCAGCTCTTTTTGCATATCGTGTATTGAAAGACCTGGAATAAGGCCGTTTTTCTTCATGACAGCAGAAAGTGTTCCGCCGGTATTTATGATAAGTATCTTTTTACTCATGTCTTAATGCTTCCTCCGATAAAAAGCTATGAAGTTCTTTTACATTTTCGATTGTAGCATATTTATTTTGCCTTTTAGTTATTTTTAAGTTATACATGATAATCTTGTCTCATCAAAAAACAAAACGCTTATGAAATGAGGAGAATATCATAATGAAAAGAATCGAAGTAAAGAAATTATTACCTTATGTATCTATAATGCTTATGTGTATGTCGGTAACAGCTTGTGGTCAGAGCGCATCTTCTGCAAGTTCAGCTACAGAAGATACTGCAGTTGTGGCAGAAGAACAAACTCAGGGCGAAGCCCCTGAAAAACCTGATGGCGAAGCTCCTGACGGTGAGGCTCCCGGAGAACCACCTAGTGGAGAAAAGCCAGACGGTGCTCCCGGAGATGCTCCTGGCGGCTTTGGCGGAGGCGGAATGAGCAGCGCTGACATAGATTATTCCGGGGCTGTTGAGATCACCAGCGGCGATTCTCAGGATGGCCAGACCTACAAAAGCACTACTGCAGATGAGAGTGCACTTTTGATCTCCACCTCCGACGATGTGACAATTTCAAACGCAACAGTAAGTAAGACCGGTGATTCTGATGGTGGTGACAACTGTAACTTCTATGGACTTAACGCTGCTGTCCTTGTAAAGGACGGATCCACAACCACAATTACCGGTGCAACAATCACCTCTGATGCAGACGGCGCAAACGGTGTATTCTCTTACGGCGGAAACGGCGGACAGAATGGTGCTTCAGGAGACGGAACAACTGTAATCATCTCTGATTCAACTATCACAACTACAGGGGACGGCTCCGGTGGTATCATGACAACCGGTGGCGGAGTTACAAAGGCCTCAAACCTCACAGTTGAGACCAGCGGACAGTCCTCAGCTGCAATCCGCACAGACCGTGGTGGCGGAACAGTTACCGTTGATGGCGGAACCTACACAACTAACGGTCTTGGATCACCTTCAATCTACTCAACTGCTGACATCACTGTTTCCAACGCAACACTTGTTTCTAACCTTTCAGAAGCAGTTTGTATTGAAGGAATGAACTCCATCACACTTAAAGACTGTGACATGACAGCCAACAACACAAAGATGAACGGTAACGCCACCTTCCTTGACTCCATCATGATCTATCAGTCAATGTCAGGTGATGCAGACAGCGGTACCTCAACTTTTGATATGACAGGCGGTAGCCTCACAAGTGAAAACGGACACGTATTCCATGTCACAAACACTAACGCTGTGATCAACCTGAACAATGTTAAGATCACTAACAAGGACTCCGAAAATATCCTGCTCTCCGTATGTGATGACGGCTGGAATGGTTCAGACAATATCGCAACTTTGAATGCAGTAAACCAGACTCTCGAGGGAACTATCCTTGTTGGCAGCAACTCCACACTTACCCTTAACCTTACAGATGGTTCCAGCTTTGCAGGCTCCATCAGTGGCAAGATAACAAACGCCAAGGGTGATTCAGTTTCTACCGAAGTGGGTGAGGTCAATGTAACTCTCGACAAGAACAGCACCTGGACTCTTACAGCAGATACCTACATCACTTCCTTCGACGGAGATGTTTCTAACATAGTAAGTAATGGTTATACATTATACGTAAACGGTACAGCAATAAACTGATCAACATAAAAACAAGGGATCATAGGGGCCCTTGTTTTCCGTTATATTTAAATGCAAGCATTGTAAGATCATCAAACTGGTCCGCATCTCCAACAAAGGAATCCACATCCTCCCGGACCTTTTTCAAAAGCTCCTTGGGCTCTGCATCAATATTATCATTGAGCACCTTTGAAAGCCTCGGCATCTCGTAGCGAAGTCCGTCGGAATTGGTAGCTTCCGGTACACCATCTGTGTAAATAAAGAGCTTTTCTCCCGGCTTCATAACAAAGCTGTCACTATTATACTTTGTATTCTTCATGGCACCCAGAACCAGATCATGATCAACTGTCAGTTCTTCATAACCTTCCCCACCCTTCTTAAGCAGGAACGGATCCTCATGACCGGCATTAGCCTCCACAACTTCTCCTGTTGAGATAGTGAGAATTCCAAGCCAGACTGTCACAAACATAAAGGACTTATTTCCCTCACAAAGTCTGTTATTCACATCCTCAAATATTTCGGCAGGATTTCCGCCCATCATTGCCCTGTTCTTTATCAGGGTCTTACTTATGACCATGAAAAGAGCTGCAGGAATACCCTTGCCGGATACGTCCGCCATAACCAGGGCCAGGTGGTCATCATCGATCATAAAGATATCGTAGAAGTCACCGCCTACTTCCTTTGCAGGGTCCATATTCGCAAAGACTTCAAATTCAGACCGTTCCGGATACACAGGGAATATCTGAGGCAGCATATCTCTTTGTATGGTGGAGGCCACATCCAGCTCTGCTGAAAGCCTTTCTTTCTCCGAGGTGACTCTTGTCAGATTCTCCTCATAGATCTCAATCTCTTTTTCCATATCCGCCATGATATCTGAAAGAGATTCAATCTCATCTCCCGTACCAAGGTTCAGTGATGAGAAATACTTAGTCTTCTTTACATCATTTTTCCTGTCCAGGGCATAGTTTCTGGCTGCGTCAGTAACTGAGTTTATGGGATTTACGATCATCTTCTGCATCTTAGATCTGTAAATTGCTCCCATAATAAGCACCACTACCAGTATCAAAAACAGGAATATCAAAATGAAAGACAGGACATTGGACCACACATTAGTATAGAAAGCGTCTGCCTCAACAAATACGATGACGTTCTCATCTGGGTATGGGAATGGTTCATACCAGGCAAAAACTACATATCTGGGATCTATCTTCATGTAGCGGATAAGGTTCTTTAAAAGAGACCATCGCTCCTCTTCAATATGATCCAGCTCTATGTCTTCGAACCGACGCCACAAAACATCATCTACTAAGACAGACTCATCTCCGCCAAACTTTTCAACATCACAAAGAAGAGATGCAATATGGGTTTCTTTATCAAACACCATAAGGCATGTTCCGTTCAGATCAGGGTTGTTGCCGTTAAAGGTAGCAATGATGTCCATGACCCTTTGATAATCCTGTCTCTTTGCCAGCGGAGGGTTTTCTTCTGTATACCAGCGATAATTAAGAAGCTGTCCCTCAGTATCTGCAGGATTATTCTTCTCGAGTTCTTCCTCAAAATTCTGATTTTCCCTCTCCTGAGCAAGCACTGCATCCACCAGTCCCGGAACATCACCACTTTTCTGAAGAACTGCAGAAATGGTCCTTGCGATGTTGACCGTATCTCCATAATTACTGCTTAGAATGCCGTACAAAAAAATACCAACACTGATCAAAAGGACCACTGCTCCTAAGACACCACTGTGCAGAATACTGCTGAGCATTACTTTCTTCGAAAGCTTACCAGTCTTATTATCTTCTCTTTTTTCAGATACTGAATTGTTCATACTTATACTCTTTATCCTAAAGCATCATAGTCAACCTTCCGTTATTATTATATCAGTTTTATGAACACAAAATCCGCATATCATTGAAAAAAAATACCTAGGCGAAAAGAGCTGGCTGAACTGATATACCACTGCTGCAACAATGTGGCTCAGTGATAGGTCCTTACTTCAAAAGAGCTATAGACACACTTTCTGAATTCCTGCAAACCTGCGAATAAGCCATCTGCCATCATCTGGGCACCGATGTTGCCGATAGCTGTTGCCTCGGAAGGGCCAGCCAGGACGGTTCTGCCGGTCACCTGGGCAGTGAGCTTGTTGAGGTATTCTGCGTTGGAGCCTCCGCCTACGATGTTTACGCTTGGGAATTTCTTTCCTGTAATATCCTCAATCTCAACCGCTGCTCTTCCGTAGCATACTGCAAGAGATCTGTAGATAACCCTGGCGATTTCCCAGGGAGTTACAGGGATCTGCTCGCCATTTTCCTCGCAAGCTTTCTTTACTGCATCTATCATAGACTCCGGTGCAAGAAAGACTTCGGAGTTTGCATCAACGATTGATGTAATTGTCTCCTCCTCCGCCTTTGCACAAAGGTTTGCAAAAGAGTAATCGTCGGAAGCTTTCTTGCCTGGATAATAGTATCCTGCTTCAAATTCCTTCTTCACGGACTGGATCATCCAAAGCCCCATAATGTTCTTAAGGAATCTGTATCTGTGGTCATATCCGCCTTCATTAGTGAAGTTAGCCTCTTCGGCTTTTTCAGAACAGTTTGCCTTTTCAAGCTCGCAGCCAAAAAGTGACCAGGTTCCGGAAGAAATGTAAAGAACATCATCTGAGGTATTCGGAACACTCATAACTGCTGCTCCTGTATCATGGGTCGCAGGAAGTACAACCCTGCAGTCAAAGCCCACTTTCTCCTGAATCTCTTTTGTGAGATTCCCCACAAAAGTTCCGGGCATTGAAAGCTCAGTAAATAAGCGCCTAGGATAGCCCAGCTTCTCAATAAGGTCATAGTCCCACTGATTGGTATTTGGATCTACAAGACCTGTTGTTGTGGCGTTGGTGTACTCCTGCTTCTTTACTCCTGTCAGCAGGAAATGCAGGTAATCAGGGATCATCAAAAGAGCTTTCGCCTCATCAAGGGTTCCCGGCTCCTGTT
>CAMVRW010000081.1 GCA_947169985.1 uncultured Butyrivibrio sp.
ACCGGTGCTCCGCCCGGAAAGCCATACTCTTCAAACTGATGAAGTAAGATTCCGAGATAATTGGAATGAACAATTCGGAAACAATTAAGTACAAACACTTAATAATTATCAGGCAGTCGCTAATTGGTGCTCGCTATTTTGAGGCATCAAGCTGTTAGCTGCACCATATTATATCCCCATTATCTCCCCATAGATCAACACTGCTGTTCTTACGCATTCCTGGCATGGACATAGTGGTTTTCCATCTGTTATGGCTTTCAGGTCTTTACACCTGATTGCGCCGCATTTCTTTCCGAACTCTTCCTGTATCTGTCGTGTCAATGCCAAAGTCCCTTTCCCTTCTGTCTTTAAGCCTGCTATCATCCCTGCGCCGATAAGAGCACCACAAGTCGCCTCCATATTACCCATTCCGGCACAGAAACCAGCTGAAATCTGATTTAGCTGTTCTTCGGTGAGTTCTGTCTGATCCGATAATGCAGCCGTTACAGCCTGTGCACAATTATATTTTCCCGAGTTTTTTAACTCTACCGCCCTCTGGGCTCTTTCTTCTAATGTCATGAAGTCTTTCTCCTGTCATTTTCTTTAATCGTACATATTCCCTGAGTCATTGCTCCCATTGGACACAACGAGCACCAGGTACATCACTGTTCATTACTTCTGTTTCAAAGTTATCCTTCGTAAATCTTCTTTTATCAGGCCTTGAAATGCTCTTTTGCAAATCCCATCTTCATGACACATTCCATCGTCCCAATATACTTCTTGTTCTTGTCTCTAACAGCCATGTAACGCACCAGGACAGGCTCATTATCTCTGGTATTCCAGACATCCACGTAATTTCTTTTACCCTCTCTGAAGTCATCTATGATCATTCTGACCATAGGCTCTATTTTGGGCGGATGGCAGGAAAAGACTTCTCTGTCAAGTGCCATGAGCGGTCTTTTAAAGAGTTTCGGTTCATCACCATCGTTGAAGTATCTGTTAATGTTCTCGTGGTCAATAAAGGTTATCTCCATGGGCAGAGTGTTCAGTATTGCATCAAGCTGAGTCAGGGTAAAATGCCCGGATGGAAGCTGAATCTCCATGTCATTTCCTTCCACCTCATCGATTGTCTGTTTTGGAGTCGCCTTATCCCAAAGCTGCAATTTATCAATCATACACGGCTTATAATCATCCATGTCTCTGGCTATATCCTGCCACTCTTTTTCAGAAAAGTTCTTGGCACAAAGTGGAAAAAGAATGTTCTCCTCTTTGTAGATCATCTCCTCTGCCCTGGTTATCACAGCTTTTACTCTGTTTTCCCAGTCCTCTACGTAAAATCCGCCCGAATCATTTCTTAGCTCATTTGATAGTTTCTTCAGATCATCTCTTATCTCATCGTCAACACCCCACATAACATCTGAAGGCCCTGAAAAACCATACCTGAGCTTAAGTACCGGATATAACAGATCCCCTTTTTCAGCGTAATGGACAGCAAGCTCCCTTGTTTTATCAAGTTCATCAGCTACGTCTGTGCGTTCTTCAAGCGCCGCCTTAAATACATCTATCTGTTGTCTGATAGCTTCATTTTCTTTAGAAAATATATAAAGCGGATGCCCGTTAATCTTTCTAAGCTCATTATATGCCGTATCGCCATCATCAGTTCTCTTTATATCTGCAGTTTTTTCATCTGCTCCTATTCCAAGTCCATACTGTTTCCCATTAAGAGAATACATCACTGCTTTTTCAGCATTTGCAATTCTTTCCTGCTGGGTTGCTCCATGGAAAAGGGCTGAATGAACATCACACAGTTTCTGCACCTCTGCTATTGGAGTTCCGCTGCAGATAAGCGCCTGCTCTGCCTTTGCTATCTCTCCAGCATCAACTTCGCTGAAATTCTCTACAAAATCCTTCCTGACGGATTCAATATCCTCACCATCGGTAAGCCTTTTGACATAGCTTTTTAAAAGCTCTGTCCTGTCGTCCAGCTGTTCTTCTTTATCTTCTGCCTTACCTTTTAGTTTATTATTTACAAACGAAGGCATTTTTCCTTCTAATTCAAATCCATTGTTCTTGAGAGCAAGGACAACATCTACCATATTGATGCCCTTTACAACGGCTCCTTTGGGGATGGTCATTATCTTTCCCACGGTATTAAGGGCGGTCTTATTAGTAATCTCCGTGAACCCAAGGTTTGACAGTATTTCTATCAGCTCAGGATACTCATTACAGAGCGTGAAAACATTCTTTTTTAAATCTATCTTTTTATCCATCTATGATTCCTCCTTCTTCATGTTAGCATTCTACAACAAATCAGATAATAATTATGTGGTTATAACAACATATTTTAAAATTGGGATTATAGATGGTTGTATTATTGTTATTCTAAAACACTATTAGATATAGCCTCAAAAACCGTCTCATACTCCAAGAGTGTTTTTGCCCGTACCTCTACTTCCATACCTATGTCAATAAAAGCTTTCTGAATAGAGCTGTCTTTTGAAACGATGTTTTTCTCCATGTGATGCCCCGGCGCAAGAAGCAATGGGATCAGCACAATACCTTTAATCCCCATATCCTTTATTTCTTTTGCCACCCGAGCGGCATCCGGCTCTCCGTGAAGCATTACAAGGAAAGTATTCTTCTCTTTTTCCCTGACCGCCTCAAGAAGCCCATTATATAACTCAAGCGCTTCATCTCCTGCGCCATGTCCCACCAGTACAAAAGCCTTATCCATATCCACCTCACTTAATCAAACTATAATCAAAAAGAAATTCCGGATTCTTTATCCTTGCTGCCCCAACTCCGACAGCTCTTTTAAGCCCATCCCTTTCGGAAATCTCCGCCGGGCTTCCGCTGTCGATTATCTTCCCATTCCCAATAAGCAAAACCTCATGGCTATAGGTCAAAGCCAGCGGAATATCATGGGAAGTCATTATAATCCCTACGCCTTTTAGAGCCAGCTCCTTCAATATTTCCATAAGCTTTATCTGATGCTCTATATCAAGGTTCGAAGCAGGCTCATCAAGCAGAATATATCTGCTCTTCTGGGCAATCACCATGGCAATATATGCCCTGCTCATTTCTCCTCCGGAAATAGACGAAACCTGCCTGTGACCTAGACCTGCAACTTCAACCATTTTCATTGCCTCGTCTATAATCCTGTCATCCTCCCGGGTCAGATTATGTCCAAAGCTCTTATAAGGAAATCTTCCATGAGAAACCAGCGTCCTTACGCTCATGGCAACAGGGCTTAGCTGCTGCGGAAGATAGGCCACCATCTTAGCTCTTTGGGCATGAGGCATTTCTGATACTTCAGCGCCATCTACAGTCACACTCCCCGCATAGGGAAGTTGAACATCAATAGCCTTTAAAAGAGTGGATTTCCCACTGCCATTTTTGCCAATTATGCTGGTGATCCTGCCACCTTCAAAAGCATATCCTTCAATATCTATTATAGTTCCAGAGCCATATCCGGCTCTGACATTTTTCAGTTTCAAAGCCATGTTATCCCCTTTGTCCTCTATGTCTTCTCGCAAGCAGGATTATAAAAAACGGTGCCCCAATCAGAGAGATCAGCATTCCCACCGGAAGCTCATAGGGATACGAAATGTTTTTTGCCAAAAGATCACCAAACAGAAGAAGGTTGCTACCCCATATCATAGTAAGGAGCATCCTGCTCTTAAAGGATGAACTGTCTATTCTTTTGATCGCATTGGGAACTATCAGTCCCACAAAACTGATGAGTCCGCACACGCTGACCACAGTTGCAGCCAGGACCACAGCTGCCAGAATAGTCAAAAGTCTATATGTCTTTACTGGAAGTCCAACTCCAAAGGCCACTTCGTCCCCAAGGGCAAACAGTTCAATCTTTGATGAGATCAGCAATGAGAAAACTGCCGCTATAAGAACTACTGCTATCGTCACAACCAGAGAATTCGCCTGTATACCCTGCAGAGATCCAATTTGGAATGCGGTCTTGTCATACACGGTATCAGGCCATACCGTTATGCAGAAATTGATCCCTGCACTCATGAGGGCCGAAACCGCTACACCTGACAAGATCAATATGTTTTTGGAGCTTCCCGCCATCTGTGACGTAACAAATACAAGACCCGCAGAGGCCACTGCTCCTGCAAAGGACATTATAGTTCTTGCTGTCAGGGAATGCCCAAATATCACCACCGATAGAAGCACGAAGAATCCTGCTCCGTTGTTGACACCCATGATACTGGGGGATGCTAGTGGATTGCCCAGAGCTTCCTGCATTAGTAGCCCTGAAAGAGCCAGGGCTGCTCCGCAGGCAATAGCCGCGAGGAGCCTTGGGATCCTTATGTCAAACATAATTATGGACGTGGCACTACCACTCTGGCCATTACCCATAAGGGCATCCAATAGTTCTTTTGTCCCTACCGAGGAATTTCCAAAAAGCATGGCAAACAGGCTGCCGGCAATCAGCAGCAATAAACCTGTTATCATACATACTTTTTCACCTGAGGTTTTCATATATATATCTGTATGCCTCGTCCCATCTTGCATTTGGTTTATACTGGAAAAGATCTTTGGGAAGCATATACACCTGATCATCTGCGACAGCTGAAAGTTTCCTCCACACTTCCTTAGACGTAAATTCCTCTTCCAATACACTCATAGCCTCTTTTTCTTTTCCCTGATAAATAATGAAAATATAGTCAGGGTCAGCTGCTGTAATAGCTTCAAGACTCAGTTCGTCCAGAGAGCTGTTATCGTAAGCAATATTCGTAAGGCCGAAGGAATCTATTATTTCGCAGCCAAAATAGTCCTTTTTCATGGCTTTGTTTTTGGTGGCAGAAACCCTCAAAAACAGATAAGTTTTGTATGATCTTTGCCCTGCATTATACTCTTCAAGTATAGCATCAATCCTTTCTTTGACCTCCAGAACATTCTTGTTATAGAGGTCATCCCGTCCGGTAACTGATGTAAAATTCCTCATGGCATCATCGTAGTCCTGAAACGACCCTATATCCACAGTAAGCACCCTGATTCCAAGGCCCTCCAGTTCTTCCTTAAACTTCTTATGGGAAG
This sequence comes from uncultured Butyrivibrio sp., assembly GCA_947169985.1. GTDB lineage: Bacteria > Bacillota > Clostridia > Lachnospirales > Lachnospiraceae > Butyrivibrio. The sequence continues at coordinate 5,041 of CAMVRW010000081.1, forward strand.
GAAGATCAAGAGTCATCATTACCACGTCAGGCTTGAGGGCGACGACTGTTTCTGTATTTGGTTTAGACACTGTGCCTATACTCTGCACGCCTTCAGTCATGTCATCCAGATCCAGCGCATCTTCTGTCGTACCAACAAGGCTTCCTCCTGCCAAAAGCCACATTTCGCTTACTGACTTTGAAAGTGCTATAACCCTTTCATAAGAATCCGATTCTTCTTTGCTGCCACTAAAAGAGGTGCAGCCACAAAGAATTGTGGCTGCAACCGTAATCGCAGATATTATCAACCGTAATCTCTTTGTCATAGTTTCTTATCCGCCATACTTGTCGTAGTTCTTGCCGCCCCAGTAAATCCGCTGATTAACTTCAGCCTTAGGGCCAAGCTCTACGCCTTCAAAGAGCCACTTCTTAAACTCCTCGAACCCTGTTCGGTCAACAATATATCCGATATGCTCCTTGTGTTCTACGGCATCGGGATCTATATACTCCTCAATGTAGGCATAGGTATTCTTAACCATCTTAAGGATGCTCTCCTCATCTGCCCACTTGATAAAGTCCTCAGCAAGTCTGGGGTTCTTCTTACCGGTACGTCCAAGAAGTACAAGTCTGAAGTAGTGCTCTCTGCTTCTGGTCCAGGCTCTTGTGGGACAGTATGCAACGCAGACGCCACATCCTATACACTTGGCTGTGTCTCTGACAACCTTGCCGTTTACCAACTCCAGCGCTCCCACAGAACGTCTCTTGCAATAATTGACGCAGGCTCCGCAGGCAACGCATCTGTCCTTATCATACTGGGGTTCAGTCATTCCGATGATTCCAAAGTCAGCCATCCTGACCTTGGCACAATCATTGGAACAGCCCGTAAAAGCAATCTTAACGTGCCTGTCATTGGGATAAATATTGTTCTCCATCTTCTGTGCAAAGGCTGTGGTATCGTAGCATCCAAAAGGACAAAGCCTTGCGCCGGGACATGCTATAACATTTCGTGTTCCCGAAGAGGGATAGCCCTTTCCTTTTTCAGGCTGATTTATCCTCAGGGAATCAATGATCTCCTGAACTTCCGCGTTAACTTTATCAACGTCTCTGAGGCTGATTCCGGGAATCTCGATTCCCTGCCTGTTTGTGATGTTGATAACTCCGGTGCCGTATTTCTCAGCAATCTCAACTACTCTGCCCATGGATTTTGCATCAATGACGCCTCCGGGAATCCTTATTCTGGACGCTGTCTCTCCGCGGACCTTGGAGTAGCGGAAAGCGTTTTTCTTAAGTTTACCGACATTTATATCAAGATTAGCCATCTCCTACCTCCTTCTTTAGTCCACAAAGTTCTTGGCAAACTCGTAATTGAATACCGGTCCGTCAAGACAGATATAAGTATCATTAACTCTGCAGTGGCCGCATTTGCCAAGGCCGCAGCACATCTTGCGCTCATGGGATACGGTTATATTGGAATCCTTGAAGCCCTTTTTCTGAAGCTCGATTATTGTGAACTTCATCATTGGAGGCGGTCCAACCACAACTGCCTTGGCATTTGCAGGGTCCCTGAGGGGGAGGCCTTCGATATACTTGGTTACCAGGCCAATGTTTCCCGTATAGCCTTCAGGTGCTCCGTCTACGGTAAGTGTCAGCTTAAGTTTCTCATCCCATGCCTTTAAGTCATCCCTAAAGAGCATGTCATCCGGGGATCTGAAGCCTGCGATGACATATTTATCCTGAGCATCAGGCATCTCGCTGAGGGCCTGAATAACACCCCTTACAGGGGATACTCCGGTTCCGCCTGCAACAACCACAACTTCGCTGTCCTTATACAGGTCTACGTCAAAGCCGTTGCCGTAAGGCCCTCTAAGCAGAAGGTTCTGGCCCTTATACTTTTCGAATACTTCATTGGTTACCCTTCCTACTTTTCTGATGGTCAGGTCCACAAAGCCATCACCTATTCCACTTACAGAGATAGGTGCTTCGCCAAATTTGGGAATGGAAACCTCAAAGAACTGGCCCGGCTTAACCTCACCTTTAAAAGCCATTCTGAAGGTATACTCCTTACCGGTATGCTTTATTACATCAAGTATTTCAGAGGCAAAAGGGACATATGGATTCATGTTTGTCATGATTTCACCTCCTTACTGGCTGCATTGACCTTGTTTATTATATTGCTGAAAGAGATGTACTCAGGGCAAATATCATCGCATCTTCCGCAGCCTACGCACATCTGATAACCAAATCTCTTTTTAAAATCAGATATCTTGTGGAGTACCTTAAAGCGCATGCGCTCGCCGTTTTTCCTGCGGTACTGTCCACCGCCGGCAACATCCGTATAGCCGTCAACCATACAGGAAGCGCCAACTCTTCTTCTCTCACCCACTCTGCCGTTGTCGGAGTAAAAGACATCCTGCATTGTATAACAGGTACAGGTAGGACATACAAAGTTGCATCTTCCACAGTTTATGCATCTGGTGGTGTATTCATCCCAAAGCTCGCTCTTAATAATGCCCTGAGGCACTTCCTCGGGGATCTCGACCTTAACGTCATTCTCAGTCACAAAACGAGGAATGACATCTTTTTTCTCTGATCCGGATACAGCAGAAAATGCCTTATCAAAGCTCTCATCCAATATATTTGAATGGATCTTGCCATCGATAAGGTCAACAGAGAAAACATAGCCGTCTTCACATTTGTTGGAATCCATGGAAACACAGAAACAGTTGTCGTAGGAATGCCCGCATCCGATAAGAACGCACTTAATGAGATCCCTTCTTCTCTTGTAGAAAGGGTCTTTTGCAAGTCCGTTTTCAAGATAAATCTGGTCAAGTCTCTTTAAGGAATGCAGGTCGCAGCTTCTTCCAAAGACAAGCACAGGCCTGCCATCAAAATCCGATTCCTTAACTTCGTTTTCCGTGAAATAAAAGAGCGTTTCTGAAAGCGGTGTCAAAAATTCCTTGGATGCATAGTCTGATTTCGCTTCAAGCTCAATCTCATCCGCACTTCTGATCTCGTCATAGATGACTGCATCTACATCAGTAAATCTGCCTGCTCCCACTTTTCTTACAGGTGCAAATATCCTGTATTCCTCAAGGAGAGATGCGATAACCTCCGCAAATCCAGCCTTAGTCAGCACGTAGCCCATAAGAACCTCCTATTTTTGTGTAATACCTACCTCTTTCATGATATAATTCTCACATGCAATAATATGTTGCATAGGCAACAACAAGTTCAAAAAAAGGAGTCTATTACCAATTATTATGGATAATAATACCTTAAGTAAAAAGATTGCAGAAATGCCGCTGTTTAAAGGCATCAAACAATCCGAGATCGAATCTATGATTCCTTGTCTCGGGGTTATTCAGAAGCGCTATTCAAAAAATCAGTTCATCATAATAGACAGTGAGGATATTGCCAATGTCGGATTGGTGATTGACGGCAGAGTTCATATGTTAAAGGAAGACCATCTGGGAAATCGTTCGCATGTATCCACAATCAGTGTTGGAGGGCTCTTTGGCGAATCTTTCGCGCTTCGCGAAAGACCTTCCTATGTTTCGTTTCAGGCTGCAACTGATTCAGAAATACTAAGACTCCCACTTGATAAAATCATCTACTACTGCAGTAATTCGTGCCCTTTTCATAAAAGATTGGTTCACAATACATTTGCTTTGCTTTCGGAAAAAAATGAGCAGCTTATGAAAAGTATAGAGATTCTATCAAAAGGAACTCTTAGAGATAAGATAGTCTGCTACCTTTCGCAGATAGCAGACAGCGAGAGTCACTCTACGATAACCGTTCCCCTGAACAGAACGGAGATGGCTGCCTTTCTTAACAGCAATCGCAGTGCAATGACAAGAGAGTTATCAAAAATGCAGGATGAAGGACTGATTGAAATATCAGGCAACAGATTCAGACTTCTCTTTCTGAATTCAGATGAATCGCGTTTCACGTAAAAAGAGGCTCAGCATTTATCCCAAGTACCTCACCTGTTTTCTCTTCCACATAAAACTCATATCTCTGATATGGTGTATTGACACAGATTTCGAACAGGCCTTCCGAAAGATTATTGTAAACGCAGTGGCACTCCTTGATTGCCAGTCCTGCATAGTTAAGTGCTGTGTGTAATGCTGAGCTCTTTGAAATAGTTGTTGTATTCATATCTGATTTTCCTCTTAATGGAATCTTTTGTTTTACGCTTTCATATACTTAGACGCATGACAAAAGAAAAGGTTACACCAGAAATGAAAAAGTTTTTAAAAAACTTTTAGTCCAG
>CAMVRW010000082.1 GCA_947169985.1 uncultured Butyrivibrio sp.
TTAAGGGCGTCTTCTCTGGACTTCTGGTTTGAGTAGAAGTAGAACTTGATCTTTGGCTCAGTTCCGCTTGGTCTGATAGCGAACCAGGAGCCGTTATCAAGGAAGAGCCTTAAAGCGTTCTGTGGTGGAATATCCTCGTAGCCGTTGATATAGTCGATAACTTTTTCTACTTTGGCACCGGCAACTTCTGTTGGAAGATTCTCTCTGAAGTATTTCATCATGCGCTGGATACGCTGTGCTCCGGCAATTCCCTCAAGAACAATGTTTGGTTCATCCTCAGCAAAGAAGCCGTACTTTGCATAAATCTCATTGAGCACATCCCAAAGAGTCTTTCCCTGTTTGCGGTAGTAAGCTGCTGCCTCTGCAACAAGCATTCCTGCTGAAATTCCGTCCTTGTCACGGATGTCCTCGCAGGCTGCGTAGCCAACTGACTCCTCATATCCAAAGAGGTAGGTATAATCATTCTCATGAAGGTAAGGAATCTTTCCGCAGATGTTCTTAAAGCCTGTAAGAGTCTCGAACATCTCTACGCCGTATGCCTTGGCAATTATTGTTGAAAGTGTTGAGGTAACGATGGACTTAACCATAGCTCCCTTTGCAGGAAGAGTTCCGGCGGTCTTGTGTCCCTCCAGCACGTAGTTTACAAGAAGGTATCCTGTCTGGTTTCCGTTAAGAGGAATGTAGTTACCGTTGTCATCCCTTATCTCGATGGCAAATCTGTCTGAGTCAGGGTCTGTAGCCATAAGAAGCTCTGCCCCAAACTCTCTGCCGTACTTCTCAGAAAGAGCAAAGGCCTTTGGATCCTCAGGGTTAGGGTATCCTACTGTTGTGAAGTCAGGGTCAGGATTTTCCTGCTCAGGAACTATCTTCCAGTTGCTAAAGCCTCTGTCTGTAAGCATCTGTCTGAATGGAATTGAACCGCATCCGTTAAGTGGCGTGTAAACAAGAGGAATAGTAAGATCAAGCTCATCACCTTCGTGAATGGCAAGTCCTTCAACCTTGTCCAGATATTCTCTGTCATATTCCTCTCCAAGAACAATGATCTTTCCTGACTTAACACCCTCAGCGTAGTCAGATTTCTTTACACCATTCCACTGGTCAACTGCATTGATGCACTCTGTCATTCCATCAGCAACCTCTGAAGAAACCTGGCATCCGTCATCCCAGTATGCCTTGTATCCATTGTAATCCTTTGGGTTATGAGACGCTGTGATGTTGATACCTGAAACTGTATGAAGTCTTCTTATCATAAATGCCAGCTCAGGTGTTGGGCGAAGGCTTGGGAAGGTGTATACCTTGATGCCATTCGCTGCAAAAATGCCTGCTGCCAGCTCTGAAAATTCTCTTGAAAAATGTCTTGGGTCATGGGCAATGATAACGCCTGCGTCCATGGCCTTTTGTCCCTTGGACACGATATAATCAGCAACACCCTGAGTTGCCTTTCCAACTGTGATGAAATTCATGCGGTTTGTTCCTGCCCCAACTTTGCCGCGAAGTCCCGCAGTACCAAAGGAAAGGTCCTGATAAAATCTCTCCTCCTTGTCCTTTTCATCATTAGCTATAGCATTAAGCTCAGCCTTTAATGGATCCCCATCTGAAAGCTTAGAAAGCCACTCCTCGTATCTTGCCTGATAGTCCATAAATATGCCTCCGTTCTATATCTTTTTACGCTCTGACAACGATTAAAAATCCGTCTTTTTTAAAGCTCCCTTAGAGCTTAATTGTACCATAATTCACAGGTTCTTTTACCTAAAATCTTGCCACAAAAACTTTAAACTCCTGTGCAGTCAAACTCTGGGATAAAGCTCTCTTTAGCAGTATCTCCTTCCTGAACATAACCATTAGTAACGCCAAGTCCTGCTGCGTAGTCCACAAGGCTCTTATATTCTGACTCGGTGACCTTCCTGTTTATTTCCGGATGTTCCGCCAGTTCCCCGTTTGGAGTGAACTGGTTCATGAGGCTTATATAAATGGAGTCCCCATATTTCTCATAGAGATACTTCACTATCATCTTGGCCTGTATCAGCATTCCCGGCATTAGAAGGTGCCGGACGATGACGCCCCTTCGGATCAGCAACTGACCTGGTTCATAGGCACTTTTCGGAGCTTTAGCTGCAGTGTCACCTGTCTCGTCTCCCATTATTGCATCCTCACGGATATTCCTAGCCACCTCTGGCTCGAACTTGCACTCAGGGCACTGACTTACCATCTCCTCTATGGAGGCCTTTGCTGCCCCAACGTACCCTGGTGCGTTGCTGTACTTTATGGCATCCTCATCTCTGATGTACTTAAAATCCGGAAGATATATGTCGATCAGCCCCTCCAGCATCTTAACGCTGTCCGGATTCAGATAAGATGATGTGTTGAAAAGAAAAGGCAACTTGATCCCCTGCCGCCTCGCCTTCTCAATTGCTTCTGCGATGGTGGGGATGAACATATCCCCGGTCACAAGATTTATGTTATTGGCACCCTTCTCCTCCAATTCAAAAAAGATCTCCACCAGGCGCTTAGTAGTTATATGCTTCCCCACTTCGCCCCGGCTGATCTTCCTGTTCTGGCAGAATAAACATCCCATGTTACAGCCCGAAAAGAACACCGTTCCGGAGCCGTTTGTTCCTGAAATACAAGGTTCTTCCCACATGTGAAGGGATGCTCTTGCAACCTGGAGAGAGCTCTTTTCCCTGCAATATCCTGTTGAAATTCTCCTGTCTACCCGGCAGTTCCTGGGGCAAAGCGTACAGGAAGAATACTGATCAATAGTTTTCATTTATAAAACCCCCACACCAATCATCCCTGATTTATAATAGTAGTATACTCAAAGTGTGTTGATTCAAAAAGCCATGGAGGACCTTTCTATGAACATTAGTATCCCCGGTATCGATATAGAAAAAGCCATCAAAAACTCGGGTTCAGAGGAACTCTTGATAGAGCTCTTTGGAGATGTTTACAAGATCATAGATGAAAAGAGTGATCTTATAGAAACCTACCTGGACGCCAAGGATCTGAAAAATTACACCACTCAGGTTCACGCCCTTAAAACCACCTGTCGAATGATCGGAGCAGTAGATCTTGGGGAGGATTTCTTTTCCCTGGAAATGCTTGGAAAAGAAAACAATCTGGAGCAAGCCGAAAAACTTACTCCAGACATTTTAAATGCTTTCAGATCGCTTAAGCCTTATCTTGAGCCCTTCGCCACTAAAAAAGTCGTACCAGTAAATGCTTTTGACAAAGATGCCGTTTCAGCCATCTTAAAAGAGCTCATTGAAGCAATAGATGACTTTGATCTTGGCACTGCCGAGGAGGCCACTAAAAAACTGTGCTCCTACAGCTGTAGAGATGACCTTTCCGGCAAACTGGAGGCTCTGGAAAACCATGTTTCTAATCTTGACTATGACGAGGCAAAGGAACTGGCATCCCAGATACTTGAAAGTCTCTAATTAACTGCGCTCATTTAGCTGTAAATTTTCCGTAATTTGCTACCGCTTCATCCACAGTCATTTTTCCGTTTATTACAGCATCGGCTGCTGCCCTGAACTCTTTTACCGCAGGATCCAGAATTTCCGTATCTCTGAAATTGACGGTCCTATCCTCAGGGAATCCTGAAAGTGAAGCGTATACCTGATCCAGGGAGTAGTCCTTGGTAGGAGTTATGAGCCTTTTCTTTTCGGCCATAAGTCCAAGCTCTTCCTCACTGGTGAGGAACCTTATGAACTCATTTGCCATATCAAGATTTGCACTGTTCTTATTTACGGAAAACATAATTGACACGGAATCCATATAATATCCGCCATCATCTCCGGATGGAGCCACAAAGAAGTCATACTTGAAAGGATTTTCTGTGAAGGCTTCTGACTTACTCTCGCGCTTTTTGGTTCCGGAAACAACGTCGCCGGAGCAGAGCATCATAGGCACATCCCCTTCAAAGAATCTCAGTATAACAGCATCATAATCATTTTCGATTTCAGCTGTACACTTGTCGATATCTATGCAACCACTGTCCACAAGCTCTTTTAATCTGGTAAGTGGCGCTCTCATTACTTCCCCTGCAGAAGGCACAAGGTTATTCAGATCATTCTCTATGCTTCTGTCATCCTTTACAGCTTTTGCCAGCATTGGATAAGCAAAGACGTGGCCGATTCCCGGAGTGGTTGTGGTATTACTTCCCATAACAGGAGATTCGTAGCCTGCTGACTTTAGCTTTTCACAGGTTTCTTTCAGTTCGCCAAAGTTTGTTGGTACCTTAAGTCCCTCTTTTTCAAAGATATCCATATTTATCAGCATTCCATAGGAAGTAGCAAATACAGGCAGAGTCAGTATCTCGCCGTTATCCATTTCCCATTTAAGGCCGGGACGGATGCAATCCAGGTTGATCTTAAGGCTTGGATCAGATAAAACCTCAGCCCCCTCAAACAGAGGATCAAACTGCTCATTTCCTGACATCCAGGACTGAACAACGTAAATATCCGGTGGCTCCTGACCAGCCAGAGCAGGGACTATGGTATTTCTGTAATCATCAAGGTAGGTGTACTCAATCTCACCATTGGGATAATGTACATAAAATCTCTCAAAGGCGCTTTCCAGAGACTCAAAATTAGAATAGGTGCCCACCACTGACAGCTTATACTCGGTATCCGCTTTGTATTTTGGAGAAAACTCCTTGCTGGCCCCACTCCCACAGGCCGATGTGCCAAGCACCAGCATCGCCAAAAGAGCCATAGAAATAATTTTCTTAATAGATTTATTCATGTGTCCTTTCCTTTCAACAACCTTCGCCAAAAAACTTATTCACCTGGGAAGTGATCTCATCCTGACTCATATCTTTGAAATTGTCCCGAATGAGTTTTGTCTTATCTAAACCGTCTTGCTCCTGCAAACCAGAATCCATCAATATCAGCTCAGCCTCATGCTTTTTAAGGTAGGCCAAAGCCTGCTGTCCTGACTTAACTACCACCACGTTATACTGGTCTGTAAGCCACTCCCTGACCTTGCGCAAAAACTCCACATCGTCAACCACTACCAGTATGCTTCGTTCAGGCGCCTGCTGGTTCTTTTCCTCCTCCGTGTCATTCTCCGCCTTCTCCACAAGATTGGTCGGCAGATATTTTAGAAGCACACTCTCAAGCTTGCCTGTATCAATAGGCTTTGTCAGGTAGTCATCAAATCCGGCATTTATGTACATCTCGCGCATTCCGGAAACCGCGTTAGCTGTAAGGCATATAACCGGCGTCTTCTGGTTTGGCGTATCCGTGCACTCCTTCATTTCCTTTATGGTCTCGATACCATCCTTGTCCGGCATCATATGATCCAGGAAGATCACGTCGTAAGGATTTCTCTTGAAAAGAGCTATGCAGGCATCTCCGCTATCTGCGGTCTCAATCTGCATTTTTGTCTCGCCAAGAAGACTTACAAATACCTTAAGGTTAACCTCAGTATCGTCCACCACCAGTATTCTTGCTTTTGGTGCCGTAAACTGTACCCTGTAGAGCTTTCTTTCGCTAATGTAACGCTTAAATGCTGCATCGAACTCGCCCACGGGCTCCCATTTCACCACTTTTTGCTCCAGGTCAAAAGAGAATACGGAGCCCTTTCCATATTCACTCTCCACCTGAAGTTTGCTGCCCATCATATCGAGAAAACTCTGGGCTATGGCCATTCCAAGTCCGGTACCTTCAATATTTCGATTTCTCTTTTCCTCGATTCTCTCAAAAGCTACAAACAGCTTATCAATGTCCTCTTTCTTGATTCCGATTCCCGTATCCTTAACGCTAATATGGAGGGTTACATAGTCCGGTTTATCTTCGCATTTGGTGGCGGAAACAGAAAATGTAACGCTGCCTTCCTTGGTGTATTTGACGGCGTTTGAAAGGATGTTGGTTATAACCTGCTTGATCCTTATTTCGTCACCATACATAACTCCTGGAATATTCTCATCCACATCCAGCTCGAAGGTCAGTCCCTTTTCGTCTGCCTTTCGCTGAACCATGTTCACAAGATCATTTAAAAGAGATACGAAGCTGTAATCCACGTTGATGATCTCCATTTTGCCAGCTTCGATCTTGGAAAAATCAAGAATGTCATTGATGATCCTAAGAAGGGTATTTCCTGCCGCCTTGATGCTCTCTGAATACATCAGGATCTTCTCATCGCGGCTGTCTCTAAGGATCATCTCATTCATGCCGATAATGGCATTCATAGGCGTTCTGATGTCATGGGACATGGTGGACAGAAAATAGGATTTTGCTTCATTTGCCTGATTTGCTTCCTTCGCCGCTACTGAAAGCCTTCGATTGAAGCTAAGAAGAAGTATCAGGTTGAAGTGAAGCAGCGCCATAAGTCCTAAGGAAACAATTCCTAAAAGGATCCAGTCAATTGACCTGTTCATCGTTAGCTCTTTTGCCGGAATATATGCCACGAGGAACCAGGAGTCCACACCACTAAGGGGAGTAAAGGCAATTACGCTGTCCTCATTCCTGGAGTTGCGGATATGCATTGATCCCTCGCTTGACAGGATGGTCTCCACCACTTTGTTGTATTCCTGAGGTGACATGGGATTGTAGGATCTGAAGTATTCAAAGAAATTGCTGTTTTTCAGGGACTTTCCGTGGATCATGTAATCTCCATCCATGTCTATAAGGGATATTTCCACGTTTTCATACTCGCCCTTCAGAAAAACAAGCTTCTGTTCAAGACGGCTTACAGGAACCACGCGAATGATAAGTCCATCTCTCAAAGCGTCGGTCTCATTATCCAAGATCTTTACGTTATTTAAAAAGGCAATGGACTGGACACCATTAAGCGGATTCGTGTATGCCCTGGTCAGACTCACCACGCCATTAACGTTACTGATCTCAATATTGTCAAAAATATCGATATGGGAATAGTTTACAGAATAATCCGTCAGATCCGTTGTACTTGGGGTAGTTGAAATACCTTTCATGGATCCGTCATCAATGAAGATAAGATGGCCTTGAATTTCAGGGGATATCTTGGCTTTTCTGATGTAAGAAATGGCAGCCTCAATGGTCATTGGAGTCCCGGCCTCTGCAGACCCGTTGATATAATTTGCCCAGATATCACACAGATGCTGCTCATCCTCCAGATAATTGGCAATGATCTGGGCTGTTGTAGTTGTCATTTTTTCAAAAGACGCAATTGAAGCACGATCTGATTCTGTGGCTCTATCGTTAGCATATTTCACGATAAAGAAAAGGATCAAACCTACTATCACGATATTGATGATGATAATATCTCTTTTTTTCAATCTGTATCCTCAGTAAACTGCCCAACTTTTTGCATATCAACACAGATTAATTTTACCATTTTTTCGTACACTTATGGTATCAAAAAACACGCCCCATGGTTTTATGCTTATTCCCTGATCTTTAGGGCCTCAACCATCTGATTCGCCTATACAATTATCCTATACATTTGTATACAAAAATATTAAATAATCATAAAATCGCTGCCACGTTGTACTCCTTACCGTATAATTATCTGGAAGCAGAAATATTTCTTTCGAAATATAATGATATGGAGGGCTAATATATGAGTGATGAGATCAAGAAAAACGTTTCTGAAACTGATCTGGAAAAAGTATCCGGTGGCAAAAAGGGCAGTATAGGAAAGAAGGGCAGTATAGGAAAGAACGATATAAATATTGTAGGTACGGCCATTGCAAGTTCTGGAGATGACCGCCGAGGCTGGGATGATCACGTATATGATCATGAAGGACCTTGAGCATTAAGGGCGGAAATTTAGAGGATGATGTAATAAAGGTCTCCTGGAGAATTATTCATATTCTCCAAGAGACCTTTTTGATTGCACCTACAGTTCGTAATATCATTCCACGCGTTCAATAAAATCATATAAACTTAATATCGTGGTATGGCAAACAATTATTTGTTAAAATAGAGTAATGAAAAACGAACATATTAAACCATCAAAAAATGCAAAAAGCATCATAATAACACTTCTTGCACTTATCCTTGGTATCGCGACAGGATTGCTACTCCAGTATAAAGCTCCAAAAGAAGTCGCCGATACACTTAGTTCTTATGTTTTTACCCCAGTCTATACCATGTTCATGAATGCACTGAAGATGATCGTGGGGCCACTGGTATTTTGCTCTATAGCTGCCAGCATATCGTCATTCTCTGATCTTAAAACTCTCGGTAGAATTGCCGCCAAAATTATGGCTTTATACGTTCTCACTTCTGCAATTGCTGTATTTGTAGGGTATTTTGCCTGGAATCTGTTCCCCATAGGTAATCCATCTCTTTTGGACAACATCTATGCGGAAGAGGCAGCTGAAACCGTCAAAAAGGCTGAGAGTACAACTGTCTCCATATTAGATACCATCGTAGATATTGTCCCAAATAACATCATTGCTCCATTTCAGAACTCAGACATGCTTGAGCTGATATTTATGGCTGTTATTCTTGGACTGGCAGTGTCATCTCTGTCTGACAAATACCCCATCGTAAGGGACATCCTTGTGGCTCTCGATAAGGTGTGCTCCAAGATAACAACTATTATTGTTTCATTCATTCCACTGACTGTATTCTGTTCCATGGCCAAGACCATGATCTCCATGAATATAAAAGAGTTCTCTAATGTTGTCGCCTGGGTTCCTTTGATCTACTTTGGCGACATAATGATGATGTGTGTATACATGCTGCTACTATTGTTCCTGGCCAGGTTGAATCCTTTCAGATTCGTGGCCAAATACCATCCTGCCATGCTTTCAGCCTTCACCTTTGCATCCAGTAACGCTGCCCTTCCATCCTCCATCGAAAAAGTGGATGAGCTTGGAGTATCCTCAACAGTCTATTCCTTCTCATTACCCCTTGGCGCCACAGTAAATATGGACGGCAGCTGTGTAGCACTTATAATATCCGCTCTGTTCTATGCAAAGACTTATAGCGTTCCAGTAACCAGCAGCGTTTTCACAGCTCTTTTCATTGCGATCATCGCTCTGTCCCTTGGATCTCCCGGCGTTCCCGGAGGAAACCTGGTATGCATCGCAATCCTTATCCCAACAATAGGAGTTCCGCCCGAAGCAGTCAGCCTGATAATGGGTCTTTACCCACTTGTAGGCATGATCACAGCCTGCACCAACGTCACTGGAGATGCAGTTGTAACAACCATAGCTGCAAAAGCAGAAAAGCTGTTTGATATCGAAAAGTTCAATTCATGAGATT
>CAMVRW010000083.1 GCA_947169985.1 uncultured Butyrivibrio sp.
AACGTGGCATCCGGCTTTCTCAAGCATCTTCGCCCAGACGATGTTATTCTCCTCATCGAATCTGGCCTTCAGCTCAACCAGAACTGTAACCTGTTTGCCGTTGCCTGCAGCCTTCGCAAGGGCTGCGATAATAGGTGAATTACCACTTACTCTGTAGAGGGTCTGCTTGATAGCCAGAACGTCAGGATCAACAGCTGCCATCTCAACAAACCTTACCACGTTTTCAAAGGTCTGATATGGGTGGTGCATCAGCACATCCCCTTTTGAGATAACATCAAAAATGTTCTCTCCTGTATCAAACTCAGGCACCGGCTGAGGAGGAAGATAGCCATGTTCCTTCTCGTCGTCAAAGCCCTCAAGCTTGAACATCTTCATGAGATATGTAAGATCCAAGGGTCCATGAACACTGTAGATCTCGTTGCTTTCAACTCCAAGATCCCCTGCAATTATCTTTAAGAGCTTTTTATCGATTCCAGCCGGAACCTCAAGCCTTATAGCCTGTCCCCACTGACGAAGCTTGATCTGTTTCTCGATCTCTTTTAACAGATCCTCAGCCTCATCCTCATCAATGGAAAGATCGGCATTTCTTCCAACCCTGTAGGGGGCACTCTGCAGAACGTCGTAGTTCAAAAAGAGCTTGCTCATATTTCTTTTTATAAGATCCTCTAAAAGCATGATCTTTCGAGGACAGATCCCGTTATTCTCGCAGGGAATCTCAATGATCCTTGGGAGCACGTCCGGAACCTGGACCGTTGCAAAGTCCACGTCATCCTTGCCCTCTTTCTTCTTGAGAAGGGCTCCGATGTTAAGAGTCTTGTTCCTGATAAGAGGGAAAGGTCTTGAGGAGTCAACAGCCATGGGAGTAAGAACAGGATAAACAAAGTCGTCAAAATACCTGTCCACATAAACCTGATCTTTTTTGCTCAGATCGCTCCCATCAGAGATCACCAGCCCCTTTTCCTGAAGCATGGGGATAAGCTGGGTGTTGTAGATCTCATACTGCTTGTCCACAAATCTGTGAACCTCACTAAGCACCTCATTCAGCTGCTGTGTGGCTGTCATTCCTGCTATGTCCAGCTTCTTATAGCCTGCATTTATCATGTCCTTAAGGGAAGCAACCCTTACCATGAAAAACTCATCCAGGTTGCTGGCTGTGATGCTGAGGAACTTGAGCCTTTCAAACAAAGGATTGGAATCATCCTCTGCCTCAGACAATACCCTTTCGTTGAACTGAAGCCAGCTCAGCTCTCTGTTTATATATAGCTTTGGATCCTCATAATCTACTCCAGATTTAATCTTTGCCATATTCACCTCACATGATTCTCTTTTGTCTGATGATTGGTTTGATTCCGAATACTTCTTCAAAGAAGCTTGCCCTGTTGTTGAAAAGACCTTTTTCTAAAGTGATGTCAGCTCTGGTATCAATGTTGATTATCATTTCATGGTCTTTCAGGGTAACTTTGACATCCTTAAACTTCTGCTTGTGGGTTCTGTCCAGTCCGTTGGTAACGCGAAGGATGGCTGTAAGCTTAGCCACCTTCAGATACTCCTCATAGGAAAGTCCCTCTATGAATGGGCTGCCACTTCCGTAGTGATCAAACTCCTCGTGATTGTACCTGACCACATTGGCCACTATCATTCTCTCCTTATGGGAAAGACCTATGATCTCCGTGGACATGATGATGTTGTAGGAACAGTCACCCAGATTAACCATGCTGATATATTTTCCGCAGTCATGGAGCATGGTTGCAACCTGTAAAAGAAGTCTGTCTCTTTTGGACAGTCCATGTATCTTTTTAGTGTTATCAAAGATAGTCGAAGCTATCTGCCACAAAGTCTCGCGTCTGCTCTTGGAGCCCATATAACGCTTGGAGATATTCTTTGCGCAGGAAACAATATCCTGTTCGAAGTCGTGTGGCGTCTTGATAAAGTTCTTTTTCTCAGCATACTCATAGGCTATGCCATCACAGAGTGTAACGCCGGGAGCCCACAGGTACTCAGCCTTGGTAATCTCAAGGATACACTTTATAAGTATTGCCGACACATAAAGAAGCGGAATATTCTCCTCAGGAATGTTGAATCGCTTTGCCACCTCCATGGTATTCCTGTCGGAGGCGTTTTCCAGAAAGCCCCTGTACTCTGCACTGGATGCGTAGCCAACTTTGCCCGGCTCATTCTTGATCCTTCTAAGGACCGGAGCCACATAGTCGTCAATGATGATAAGGTTCTCTATCTTCCTGTCATTTAAGTACATTTTGGAAAAGACAGCCAGCTGTGTATTTACAAGTTCAGAAATAAGTTCAAAGTACTTGAACCTTGTAGCCTGCACAGTATTCATGATGGCGTGAAGACGAAGGACTCCCGTCTTAAGGTTCTGGGTAGCCACCAGAGCGTCCTTTTCGAAAAGAGATATCTGAATACTTCCACCTCCGATATCAATAATCGCAGTAGGTTTTTTGATGATCTCCTGGAACTGTTCACTCTTAAGAGCGATGGACTTGTAATCCAAAAACCTCTGTTCAGAGTTACTAAGGACATCAATCTGGAGATGAGTCCTTTGCCTTATGAGTTCCTGAAGGATGATAAAATCCCTGGTCTCACGGACAGCGCTGGTACCATAGGCCTTATAGTGGGTGGCGCCATAGCTCTTCATGATCTGCCTGAACTCAGAAAGTATTCTTATCATTTCCTCCACATGCCCGGTACTGATCTGGCCCGAAGCATAGGTCTCACTGCCAAGGTCCATACGATGACGGACGTGATCAAGCTCCCGAACCCCGTTCTTTTCCGAGAGTTCGAAGATCTTAAGGGCCATCTCATATGAGCCAAGGTCAATTGCTGCGAAAACTTCTCCATTCATAGGTTAGCTCCAATACATATCTTAGTAATTTCCTAGAATCTTCATCAATTTTGCTTCTTCGCGAAGACCACGAAGGGCGTTTTTAACAGCGCTATCCTCCAGGTTTCCGTCGAAGTCTATGAAAAATCTATACTCCCAATTCCGGTCTTCGATGGGGCGGGACTCGATCTTGGTCATGTTCAGGTTGTTGTAGATAAAGTGGGACATGATGTGGTACAACGATCCGGCCTCGTGAGGGATTTCAAGACAAAGACTGATCTTTTTAGCGTCCTTAAGGTATACCTTTTGATTGGTCACAACAATAAATCTGGTGGAATTGGACTCAGCCTGGTTTATGCCCTCCTGAAGGATCTCAAGGCCGTAAACTTCAGCTGCATTGGCACTTGCAATGGCGCCCTGGGTCTTATCCTTATCATCAGCCACCTTCCTGGCAGCAAATGCATTGTTCTTCATGCTCACCTGTTTAATGGAGCTGTGGTCTGCAAGGAACCTTGCTGACTGCATCAAAGACTGTGGGTGGGAATAAACTGTCTTTATATCAGAAATCTGTGCACCCGGCAGTCCCAACAGGCAGTGTCTTATCTCAATTATCTGCTCACCTACTATGTAATTCTCATATTCTGTAAGCAGATCATAAATTTCACTTACTATCCCTGCTGTGGAATTCTCTATTGGAAGAACTGCATAGTCAGCACTTCCATCTTCCAATGCACCGAAGGCATCACGGAAGCTGTCCACATGGAAGCAGTTCACATCATCTCCAAAGAACTTCTTGGTGGCAAGCTCTGAATAAGCCCCCTCAGCTCCCTGGTAGCATACTCTGCAATTACCCTTATCAAGGCTATCTATCTGTATAAAGGGAAGACGAAGGGATGCCCCCTGACTAGCCAGCTTCGCATACTGGAGCTTTCTGCTCATAGACATGAGCTGGGAAAAGAGCTCTTCCACTCCTATACTGTTAAACTCAGAATGGGTAAGGCTTTTGACTGCCTCAATCTTCTCCTTCTCCCTCTGTCTGTCGAATACTTTTTTACCGGTGGAAATCTTATAATCGGCAATCTGTGCCGAAACCTCCATCCTGTCCTCAAAAAGCTTTACAAGCTGAGAATCGATTTCATCAATCTGTACTCTGAGTTCCTTTAAATCCATCTGTCCATCTCTCCCTAACAATTCTTAGATAAAATTTTAAATCAATTACTTCTTGATAGCAAGAACAGACAAGGGATATAATGGCTTAAGGAGGACGTATTATGAGTAGAAGAGCTGCAGTAATATTCGTATTGATACTTCTGGCAGTAGCAGGTGTAATGACGCTTTATCTTCTCGGAAAGCGTGTTCCCATGGACCCTTCTAATAGTGGCAATTCAGCAGGCAACCTCCAAAACGGAGGCCTTTTCTTTGAAATGGATGACAAGGTATTCTTCGCCAACGCATCCGATGACTATTGCCTCTATTCCATGAATCTTGATGAATCTAAGCCAAAGCGTCTCACCAGCATGGGTGCAAAGTACATCAGCGGTGCAGACGGATTTCTCTATTTCTATATGGATTCCACCAGAAAATCTTCAAAGGTTTCAGGCCTTGGCGCTGCGACCAATCAGTATGGTCTCTATCGCTGTAAGGCTAATGGACAGGATCAGACCTGTCTTATCCGTGATTTTTGCGGAGAGGTTCAGTTGTGTGGCGAATACCTTTACTATCAGATAAAAACAAATGGCGGATCCCTTCACAAGATCAAGTGCAACAAGACCAATGACGCTTTAGTTGCAGAGGAGATCATCTCTCCTCTTTGCTACGACAATGGTTATATCTATTTCACTGGTGTCAGCAATGATCACAATATTCACGTGATGAATACAAAAGCCGGAGACGTTCAGAACAGTGCAATTAATGGAAACTACTTCTTCCCTGCTGTACAGGACGGTTATCTTTATTACCTCAACGGAGATTCCAACTACAGCATCTGGAGGACCAATCTCTCCACTGGAGAACAGCAGCTGGTAACTTCAGACCGAGTTGACTGCTTTACCCTTGACAGGAATTACGTTTACTATTCATATTCCAATGCACAGTCTCCATCTCTTCGAAGATGTAACCTGGATGGCTCAGACAAGCTTATTCTCTATGAAGGAGTTGTCAACAGCATTAATGTCACCAGCCGTTATGTATACTTCAAAATATTTGGCAATGATACTCTTTACTACCATATTCCAGTGGACCTTTCAGCACCGGCCACACCATTTTCAGTCATAGCTAAGTAGCTTAATAAGCGCGTATTCTCCTTTCGAGGGTACGCGCTTAAGTTAAATATAATAATAAAAAACGGGGGAATTTATGAACAACTTAAGACACATGATGAATCCACTGGACTTTTCTGTGGAGGAACTTGAAACACTCTTTGATCTGGCAGGAGAAATTGAAAGGGATATGCCCGGTTACGCCCACAAGTGTGACGGCAAGATTCTTGCAACCTGCTTCT
Organism: uncultured Butyrivibrio sp.; assembly: GCA_947169985.1. Classification (GTDB taxonomy): domain Bacteria; phylum Bacillota; class Clostridia; order Lachnospirales; family Lachnospiraceae; genus Butyrivibrio. Next base: position 5,340 of record CAMVRW010000083.1, read on the forward strand.
ATGAACCAAGTACAAGAACAAGGCTCTCCTTTGAAACAGCCATGCTGCGTCTCGGCGGGAAGTGCATGGGCTTTGCAGACGCCTCAAACTCTTCCGCAGCCAAGGGAGAAAGCGTTGCAGATACCATAAGGGTTATCTCCTGCTTCGCAGATATCTGCGCCATGAGACATCCCAAGGAAGGTGCTCCGATGGTAGCTGCATCAAGGTCATCAATACCTGTAATAAACGCAGGCGATGGTGGTCACCAGCATCCTACCCAGACGCTCACAGATCTTTTGACCATAAGATCACTGTACGGCAAGCTCTCAGACTTTACCATCGGACTTTGCGGAGACCTTAAGTTTGGCAGAACCGTACACTCTCTGATAAATGCTTTAAGCCGCTACGAAGGAATTCGTTTCATCTTCATCTCCCCCAAGGAGCTGAAGGTCCCTGATTACATCACAGAGATGCTTCGCCAGAAGAACATCCCTTACGAAGAGGTCATCAAACTTGAAGAGGTTATGCCTCAGCTGGACTTCCTCTACATGACCAGAGTTCAGAAGGAAAGATTCTTCAATGAAGAAGATTACATAAGGCTTCGTAATTTCTACATCCTGGACAAGGAAAAGATGGCCTTCGCAAAAGAAAAGATGTATATCCTCCATCCACTTCCAAGAGTAAATGAGATCTCAGTGGAAATTGATGATGATCCAAGAGCTGCCTACTTCAAGCAGGTACAATACGGTCTCTACGTGAGGATGGCACTTATACTGACACTTCTTGGAATTGAATAAGATTTGGGAGGATTTAGAATATGTTAAATATTGGAAAAATAGAAGAAGGATTCGTTCTTGATCATATAAAAGCCGGCAAGAGCATGCAGATCTACAGACACCTGGGCCTTGATAAGCTGGATTCCACCGTTGCCATCATCAAAAACGCCAAGAGCAAGGCCATGGGCAAGAAAGATATCCTTAAGATTGAATGTGACATCGACAGTCTTGACCTGGACGTCCTTGCCTACATCGACCACAACATCACTGTAAACGTAATCAAGGCCGGAGAGATTATTGAAAAAAGAGCTCTCGTTCTTCCAAAAGAGATCACCGGAGTTATCAAGTGCCACAACCCCCGCTGCATCTCTTCCATCGAACAGGAACTGCCACAGATCTTCTATCTCGCCGATGAAAAGAACGAGATCTACCGCTGCAGATACTGCGACGAAAAATACTCCGAAGGCGATGCAAGCCTTCTGTAATAAATTCCCACATATAAAGCAAAGGGGGGCGGTTCTCACCGTCCCCTTTCTTTATCAGTTGCTGTAGTGCTTCTCCATGATCTTTCTTGCTTCGTCCTGGGCGTTTAAGAAGGCCTGGGCGATAAGTGGATCAAAGTGAGTTCCGGAGCTTTCTTTGATGATTTCAATGGACTTCTCGAAGGAGAAGCCTTTTTTATAGCTTCTGTCGGATACAAGGGCATCAAATACGTCTGCCACAGCCATAATCCTGGCAGATAACGGAATGTCGAATCCGGAAATGCCGTTAGGATAGCCTTTACCGTTCCATTTCTCGTGGTGGTACAAAGCCATGGTCCTGGCTTCGTTAAGGTACCCTTCGTCAGATCCCGGAACTGTGGACATTACCCTGTCAAGGATCTCCGCACCGGCTGTGGTGTGTCCCTTCATGGAAGCAAATTCCTCATCCGTAAGTTTGCCGTTCTTGTTAAGGATCACATCAGAGACGCTGATCTTTCCTATGTCATGGAGAGGTGCTGATCTGTAAACATCTGACCTGAACTTGTCAGTAAGCTGATCCGTGTAGATATTCTCTTTCATCAGCTCGTCCATGATCAGCTTGGCGTACTCCGCCGTCTTCTTTACATGGTCTCCTGTATTCTTATCCCTGCTCTCAACCATATCCGCCAAAACCAGGATAAGTGAATCCTGCATATCGCTTATAAGCTTATTCTTTTTCTGAATATCCATAAGGTATTGCAGGTTCTCATCCGTCATCTCAGAGAAAGCTTTATAAAGATTCTCCGTCTCATCTCCCGTGATGATATGGAGTTCGTGGAACATCTCAGCAGTCTCCTGAAGAGCCTGTTCCTTATTCTCGGTGAAAAGAGATGCTGTATAGGCCATGGTGTTCAGAGGCAGTATCACATGATACTCAGCAAAGAAAAGTCCGATAGCCAGAGTCAGAGCAAAGACTCCCACAAAGGCTGAAATGACCTTTACAATGTATCTTCTGGACTCCGCTCTAAGATCATCCATGGAAATATCAACACCTGCATAAGCTGTAACCTCTCCAGCCCTATTCACGATAGGTTCATACACTGTAAGGAGCCATCCGAAAGTGTCGTCAGTTACAATAGGGTCAATCCTTCCTCCTGCCAGAAGAATCGGTACCTGCTCTGAAAAAGACTCATCGAAGTCAATAACCGTACCCGGCGAAGATGTTTCGCCGCCCTCAACAGCCACATCAAATACCACATGACAGCCATCAGGCATCATCTTATAAACATAGACATATTCATTAAAACTGGAGGAATCCAGGATCTTCTTGAGGTTACTCTCAACAGTCCGGTAATCTGCGCTGGCCTTTCCCAGAGTCATATACTCATCCACCCTGTCTCCATCCACCATTCCTGCAGCCACCTGAGCTGTGCCAATGGCGTAGAGCTTTTGATGATCAACCGTGGAATTGAAGTACATGAGATAACAGATGTAGATGGCAGAAGCGCCAATAATAAACGCTGCACAGGTCAGCAGCGTAACCAGCTTGATACGAAGTGAAGCCTGTCTGCTTCTCTTTTTCCTGATATTCTTCAGGACCTCACTGGAAAGAGGAGCCTGTCTCCAGGCATGGATCTTGAATATCTTCCTTACTTTTTCCGGTAGGAAGTACACAATTGACAGAGCCAGGAAAAGACATATCGCCTTATCCGCAATGTCTACGAAGAATCCACCGATCAGCTCCGCAGCAAAGGGTTTCATCCCCATATTTACAATTAGTCCGTGAACCAGCGAGGAGGATGTATCCTCTCCCTCAGAACCATAAATGAACCAGGTAATGATGCCGCCTATTACTCCGCCTACAAAGGCGTTTAGAATCATGGCAGTCATTACTCCCTGAGCTTTTTCAAGAAAACCCTGTTCATGGAAAAAAGCCGTGATAATGGCTATAAGAACGTTAAGCATTGTGTAGGAAATAGCCATGGGATCAGCACCACTTATAGTATTGATAAAAGGTGCTGATAATCCAACAATAATACCCGGCACATAACCACCCAGCATGGATGTTACCATTGTTCCTACCACATCGAGATAAATAGGGATCCCTGCAAGACCTGCACCATATGCTCCCAGATAATTCAGGAAGATTCCTAAAAAGATAAGCCCAACGACAACAACCATCCGCTCGTAGGCTGGTCTTGTCTTTTGTCTTCTTATGATTTCATCCATATTTTCCCCCTCCGTAGATATATAAATTGTACTCCATCTACAAAAAAAAAACACGGAAAAACGCAACAAAAAACACCTCTTACGAGGTGTTTTCTTAGTGTATTTATTAAATTGTTTAATTACTTGATATAGCCGTTCTGTCTGCTATGGATATCATCGCGGTTCTTCTCACGGCGTTTTTCCTCGCCACGGAGCATCTCCTGCATGTAGGGATTGTCGTTTGCTCCTGAGACTGAAAGTGGCCTTGTCTCATTGTTGATGTAGATGTCTTTTGATGATTTTCCAAACATAATAAAGCCCCCTTAATAACCGAACTCCTGAGCCCAGTACCAGCTTCCGTCATCTGCCTGAGCAATTGCAATACC
>CAMVRW010000084.1 GCA_947169985.1 uncultured Butyrivibrio sp.
CGTACTCATCGAAGATCTTGTCTGTAAGATCAACAACCTTTGTGTTCTGCTTACGAAGCTTTCCTTCTGTAGGAACTTCAGTAACCTTGTAGATCTCTTTGTACATCTGACGTCTAGCGTGAAGACGTGAAGGCTTGTCCTTTGTTACTTCCTTCTTCTCGATGTCATAATCGTAAACCTTAAGAGTCTTCTTAAGCTTTTCGTTATACTTCTTCTCGAGAACGATGCGCTTTCCGTTTTCGTCCTTCTTGCAGTGCTTAACTTCTACAGTAACAGTCTCAACGTTATCCTTCTCTCTGATTCCAAGTGCGATAAGGTGCTCAGCGATCTGACGTACCTCTTTTGCACGAGCCTCAGTTGTAACGATCTTACCGTTGTAAAGAAGTTCAGTTACCTGGTTTCTAAGAAGAGCCTTTCTAGGCTTGCTTGCTTTGCTAAGCTTTCTGTACATTGCCATGATATTATATTTCCTTTCTCATTACAGAGTTCCCTCTGCGTTGGTGCATTTTACAGCGCTCATTGGTCTTACCCGTAAAATGTGATGTTTACCATGAGATTCGCATCAGTACACTTTGGTTTTACCTTCTGCGAATTAACTCTTTAGTTAAGTTCCTCAGTTATCTCACCTTTTCTAAGCTGCAGACCGAGCTCTTCGAGCTTGGCAAGAACTTCTTCAAGTGACTTACGTCCGAGGTTACGTACCTTCATCATATCATCAGGAGTCTTGTTGCAGAGTTCCTGAACTGTATTGATTCCGGCTCTCTTGAGACAGTTGAATGAACGAACAGAAAGTTCAAGCTCTTCAATTGACATCTCAAGGACTTTACCCTTAACATTGTCTTCTTTATCTGTAATAACATCAGCAGTCTGAGCTACTTCAGAAAGATCAATGAAAAGAGACAGATGCTCTGAAAGTACCTTCGCAGCAAGGCTTACAGCCTCATCAGGCTCAAGTGTACCATTAGTGTGAACATCTAAAGTCAGTTTATCAAAGTCAGTTACCTGACCGACACGAGTGTTCTCAACTGTAACATTTACACGCTCAACAGGAGTGTAAATAGAGTCAATAGCAAGAACTCCGATCGGAAGGTCTCCAGACTTGTTCTTATCTGAGCTGACATATCCTCTGCCGCGTGTGATTGTAAGCTCCATATAAAGCTTAGCATCAGCACCGCAAAGTGTAGCAATAGTCTGATCGGGATTCATGATCTCGATATCCTGATCAACCTGAATATCTGAAGCCTTAACAACGCCATCACCTGTATATTCGATGTAAGCGATCTTAGGCTCATTTGTTTCAGATTTATTCTTGATAGCAAGATTTTTGATGTTCATTATGATTTCAGTAACATCCTCTTTAACTCCAGGGATAGAACTGAATTCATGAAGAACGCCTTCGATCTTGACCTGACTTACTGCAGCACCAGGTAAAGAAGAAAGCATAATCCTTCTGAGGGAATTACCAAGTGTAATACCATAACCTCTCTCAAGAGGTTCTACAACGAATTTACCATACTTCTTGTCATCTGAGATTTCTGCTACTTCAATATTTGGTCTCTCAAAATCAAACACTGATATTTCCTCCTTTTATGCTTAGTCAACAGTTGCATTCTTTATATAATAATTAACTATTTACAAATTACTTGGAATACAGCTCGACGATAAGCATTTCGTCAACAGGAACATCAATCATGTCTCTTGCTGGAAGCTGTGAAATAGTACCCTTCCAATTCTCCTTGTCAGCATCGATCCATGAAGGAACGAGTCTAGCACCAGCGATTTCAGCGATATCCTTGAATCTCTGCATGTTCTTAGCAGACTCTTTGATTTCAACTGTATCACCAGCCTTGATCTGGTAAGAAGGAACATTTACAACCTTACCATTAACAAGTACGAACTTATGAAGAACTACCTGACGTGCTTCTCTTCTTGTTCTAGCGAAACCAAGACGGAAGATTACGTTGTCGAGTCTTCTCTCCAGAAGAACCATAAGGTTCTCACCGGACTGTCCTCTCATCTGCTCAGCCTTCTCATAGTAATTTCTGAAAGGCTTCTCAAGTACTCCATAAATGAATTTTGCTTTCTGTTTCTCACGGAGCTGAAGACCATATTCTGAAATCTTACGGCCTGATCTCTGTGGGTTTCTCTTTGACTTCTTGTCATATCCAAGGAATGTAGGATCAAGGTCAAGAGATCTGCATCTTTTAAGTATCGGTGTTCTGTTTACTGCCATTTTGTGTGGCTCCTTTCTTCAGGATAATTGTCCTGCTGTTGTTTACAATCAATATGTGTCCGAAATGGACATGACCTTCTTCCAACTAACTAAATTGCTATTTGTAACTATATATTCTTCCAAACAGAAGAATTGAATTGATCATAATGCAGCTATTACAGCTGCATCACAATCAATATATATCATCTCATAAATGTATCTATATATTTATGACATATATAGAGTCTTTCACGAAGTGACAACAGGCTATAAATACAACCTGCATAACCCAGCTATTACAAACTGAGTCTTATACTCTACGTCTCTTAGGTGGACGGCATCCGTTGTGAGGAACTGGAGTTACATCTGTGATGCTTGTAACTGTGAGTCCATTAGCTGCGAGTGCTCTGATAGCAGCTTCTCTTCCTGAACCCGGTCCCTTTACGAACACATCAACTGTCTTAAGACCATGTATAAGAGCAGCCTTTGTAGCTGTTTCAGCAGCTACCTGTGCAGCATAAGGAGTAGATTTCCTTGAACCCTTAAATCCAAGTCCGCCTGCACTTGCCCAGCTAAGAGCGTTTCCAGCTGCATCTGTCAGTGTAACGATAGTGTTGTTGAAAGATGCCTGGATGTGTGCCTGACCGTGTTCAACGTTTTTCTTAACACGCTTCTTTGAAGCGCTAGCTTTCTGATTTGCCATAGTAAACTAACCTACTTTCTTCCTTTTAGTTTGTATACAGATGACTGAATGCTACATTCCAAAATCATCTGTGTCAACGATTGACTGACTACTATTACTTCTTCTTGTTAGCAATAGTTCTCTTAGGTCCCTTACGTGTTCTAGCATTAGTCTTTGTTCTCTGACCACGGCAAGGAAGACCCTTTCTGTGACGAGTACCGCGATAGCATCCGATCTCAGTCAGTCTCTTGATATTCATTGCTACTTCACGACGAAGATCACCTTCTACAAGGTAATCGTTAGTGATAATCTCACTAAGCTTCTTTACTTCGTCATCTGTAAGATCACGGCAACGAGTATCTGGATTAACACCAGCAGCTGCAATAATCTTATTGGAACTTGTTCTTCCGATTCCATAAATGTAAGTCAAGCCGATTTCTACGCGCTTGTCTCTAGGTAAATCAACACCTGCAATACGAGCCATTTTAATAATTCCTCCATAATAAATTATATGTATGTACGCGAACATAGAGGCGTGGCTTGTTGCCTATATGCTTTTTACTGGCGTCATACGGTTACTTTTGATTGAGGCATCTGAATGTGATATTCATAACTTCGCCTTTGCGAAATTTCTATGCCCAATCGGACAGGATCCGATCTTTCCAACACACAATATTAATATTGGTATCAAAAAGTAATATACGTAGGCTCTACGATATATTAATCGAACAGACATCAGCCGCTAGCAGCGGCGCCCGGACGAATCGAATTATCCCTGTCTCTGCTTGTGCTTAGGGTTCTCGCAGATAACACGAATGACACCCTTTCTCTTAATGACCTTGCACTTCTCGCACATAGGCTTAACAGAAGATCTGACTTTCATCCCGACTCCTTTCCTGTAGTTTCCCACATTCTTTATGTCATACTACCTCTTCACAATAAAATAACGCAAAGAGAGCCTTCTACGCAGAAGACCGTTTTATAGTATAGCGCATATTAAAATAAAATGCAACAAATTTTACCCAAAAATTTCAGTAATTTTTTTGAGCAATTATTTGTCTCTCCAAATTATTCTACCCTTTGTAAGATCATATGGTGAAAGTTCCATAGTAACCTTATCTCCGGGAAGGATTCTGATAAAGTTCTGTCTGAGCTTGCCGCTGATATGAGCCAGAACTACATGTCCGTTTTCAAGTTCTACACGGAACATTGTGTTAGGAAGTTTTTCTATTACTTTTCCTTCGATTTCAATTACATCTGCCTTAGACATTATTTCCTCCTTGCTATGTGCAGCATTTATTCCTCACCTTCAAGCATTGTCAGGATTTCGGGTTCATCGTCAGTTATCACGATAGTATTTTCATAATGCGCTGCCGGTGATCCGTCTACTGTCACTACTGTCCAGTCATCATCAAGCCATCCAACATGTCTTTTTCCCATTGTGATCATGGGTTCTACACATATCGTCATGCCTTTTTGAAGTTTTATTCCTCTTCGAATCTGTCTGTAGTTAGGGACATTGGGCTCTTCATGTAGACTTTGACCTATTCCGTGGCCTGTCAATTCATGTACTATTCCATATCCATATTGTGTAACATATTGATCAATGGCTTTGGATATCTCATAAAGTCTGTTACCTGCTCGTGCCTTCGCAATTCCCTCAAAAAAGCTCTGCTTTGTAACTTCTATAAGCTTTCTTTTCTCAGGACTGATCTCGCCAACCCCCCAGGTTCTGGCAGCATCGGAATGCCATCCTTTGTAAATAAGGCCGGTATCAAATGTTACGATATCACCTTCCTGAAGGATTCTGTCAGCACTCGGTATTCCATGAACTACCTCTTCATTAACAGAGATACATATGGAAGCCGGAAAGCCTTCGTAATTCTTACAGTTCGGGATACCACCCATTTTTCTGATCAGTTCTTCTCCTAAAGTATCAATCTCGAGAGTTGACATACCCGGGCGTAATGCCTGATGTAATTCTGCATGCACCTGCGCTAAGAGGTGCCCTGATTGTCTCATAAGATCAATCTGATCCGGTGTTTTGATATAGATCTGCATAACAGGACCTCAATTATCCAAGGATCTTAACAATATCTTCAAAGACATCATTCATATCTTTGGTTCCATCGACAGTTTTAAGGATGTTTTTGCCATTATAATATGTTATAAGAGGCTGTGTCTGTTCATGATAAACACTGAGACGATTCTGAACTGTTTCCGGTTTATCATCATCTCTTTGTACAAGCTCACTACCACAGCGATCACATATGCCTTCCTGCTTCGGAGGGATATGCTCGATATGATAAGTAGCTCCGCACTTAAGACAAGCACGTCTTCCTGACATTCTGCGAACAATATTTTCATCAGGAACTTCTACATTTATTGCAAAATCTATCTTGTCAGAAAGCTTTGTAAGCTCTTTGTCAAGTACATCTGCCTGAGGGATAGTTCTTGGGAATCCGTCAAGAACATAACCATCTTTACAATCTTCCTTAGCTACTCTGTCAAGAAGAAGTTCAACAGTCAGTTCATCAGGAACAAGCTGTCCCTTATCCATGTACTCCTTAGCTTTTTTGCCAAGTTCTGTTCCGTTTTTTATATTCGATCTGAAAAGATCTCCTGTTGAAATGTGCGGAATATTGTACTTGTCACATATCATCTGTGCCTGTGTACCTTTACCGGCACCAGGTGCTCCCAGCATTATAATCTTCATTCCCCTGTCTCCTCTATTATGTATATAGTCTTATGTCAACGCAAAAGAAGGTCGGGCCATGCAAAACCATGAAACCCGGCCTCTTTGTATTATTCTCAATCGTCTAAAAAGCCTTTGTAATTACGAACAAGCATCTGTGACTCAATCTGCTTAACTGTTTCAAGTATAACACTTACAACGATGATAAGAGAAGTGCCACCAAATGATACATTTGCATTAAAAAGTCCGTTAAATACGATTGGAAGGACCGCAATGATTATCAGGCCACATACACCTATAAGAACGATGTATTTAAGCATGGTCTGCAGATAATCGCTGGTTGGCTTACCAGGTCTGATACCAGGTATAAAACCCCCCTGCTTCTTAAGATTATCTGCTATCTCAAGCGGATTAAATGTAATGTCTGTATAGAAATAAGCAAAGAATATCATCAGAAGTATATATACGACAAGACCTATGCTGTATTTCCACTGAGAAGTCTGGAACCAGTTACCTTCATTAAGATATTTGAGAACCTCGCTCCAAATTCCTGTTCCCTTGTATCCCAGAAGCTGAGAAACTATGATCGGGAACTGGAAAAGTGACATTGCAAAAATGATAGGCATAACGCCGGCAGTATTAACCTTGAGTGGAATCTCAGCTCCACTTGAACCTACAAGGCGTCTGCCCTGTAATTTCTTAGCATACTGAACCGGAATCTTACGCTCTGCATCATTGAGCAGGACTACCAGTACTACCATTGCAACAATGATAGTAAGAATGATAAGACCATAAACAACCTTCTGAACCACTGAGTGATTCTCAAGGAACTGCGTATAAAGAGTCTTTAAATCCTGCGGCATTCTGGAGACAATGTTGATTGTAAGGACAATGGACATACCATTACCTACACCATAATCCGTAATTCTTTCACCAATCCACATAAGGAATGCACTACCTGCAGTAAGCGCTGCAACGATTTCTACACAATATACCCAGTTCTGAGATTTGATAAGAAGACCATTGCGATAGAAACCTACTGCCATAGCAATTGATTCTACGAGCGCAAGTGCTATTGTGATGTAACGAGTCATGTTAGTAAGTTTCTTACGTCCTTCCTCGCCATCATGCTGCCATTCTTCTAACTTCGGAATAGCAATAGTCAGCAGCTGTATAATGATAGAGGATGTAATATAAGGTGTAATATTCAGAGCCAGAATTGACATCTGTTCGAATGAACCACCTGTAAAACGATCCATGAAACCAAAAGTTCCACCTGCTGTAAGATTTTTGAACCAGGCTGAAAACTGATCACCGTATATTCCGGGAACAGTTATTAAAGTACCAAGTCTGATTACTGCAAGCATCAGAAGTGTAAATATTATCTTGCTTCTGATTTCTCTGATTTTGAATGCATTCTTTAGGGTTGTTAGCATCAGATCACCTCAGCTGTTCCACCAAGAGCCTCGATCTTTTCTTTTGCAGATGCACTGAATGCATTTACTTTAACCGTAAGCTTCTTAGTTAATTCTCCGCCACCAAGAATCTTAACACCATCATTTTCCTTCTTGATGATGCCCATTTCCTTAAGTGCGCTGACAGTAACTTCAGCTCCGTTATCAAATGCTTCCAGTCTGTCAACATTGATAGCTACAAAATTCTTAGAATTGATGTTCTTGAAGCCTCTCTTAGGAAGTCTTCTGAACAGTGGCATCTGGCCACCTTCAAATCCTGGTCTTGGAGCTCCTGAACGAGCCTTCTGACCCTTGTGACCCTTACCAGCAGTCTTGCCGTTTCCTGAAGCGTGTCCACGTCCTCTTCTGAAGTTGTCTGACTGAACTGAACCTTCAGCTGGTCTTAAATTTGATAATTCCATGATTTTTCCTCATTTCCCGCTGCGAGATCACTAAGACGCAGACTATGCCTCGCAGCGTGTCTCATAATCTGCTCGCTCATTATATTATATGCACATTTACCGTGCATAGAAAACATGGTTCTGCAAAAAAATTGCAGAACCGTGTTTATATCATTACATTTCTTCAACTTTAACAAGGTGTCTGATCTGCTGGATCTGTCCTCTTGTAGCGGAGTTATCCGGAAGAACAACACTGCTGTTAAGTTTCTTAAATCCCATTGATTTAACGGTTGCTACCTGCTTAGGCACAGCACCGATAGTGGATTTAATCAATGTGATCTTGAGTTTCTTTTCTGCTGCCATTGATTTCTCCTTTCCTTAAGGCTGTTACCTTAAGCTTTAACTTCTTCTACAGACTTGCCACGCATCTTTGCAACTTCCTCAGGAGTCTTAAGCTTGCTGAGGCCGTTGATTGTAGCGAATACAACGTTCTGCTTGTTGTTGGAACCAAGAGACTTTGTACGAATGTTCTTGATACCAGCAAGTTCACATACGGAACGTGCAGGACCACCTGCGATGATACCTGTACCTTCTGGGCTCTTCTTAAGAAGAACTTCAGCGCTTCCGAACTTACCAACGAAATCATGTGTAATGGAGTTATTCTCATCAAGAGCAACTGTAACAAGTGACTTTGTTGCAGCTTCCTTACCCTTACGAATAGCATCCGGAATTTCTGTAGCCTTACCAAGACCACAACCTACGTGTCCATTACCATCACCTACAACTACGAGAGCTGTAAACTTCATGTTACGGCCACCCTTAACTACCTTGGTAACCCTTTTAATGGTAACGACTTTATCTGTTAACTCAAGCTGACTTGCATCAACGACTGTACGTTTCATTTAATTCTGTTCTCCTCTCTTAGAATTCTAAGCCAGCTTTTCTGGCAGCATCAGCAAGGGCTTCAACCTTACCGTGATAAATGTAACCTGCTCTGTCGAAAACAACAGCCTTGATACCCTTTTCAAGGGCTCTCTTAGCTACTACATCTCCAACATATGCAGCTGCATCAACATCATCGGTGTTCTTGAGCTCAGCTTTGATGTCTTTCTCAAGAGTAGAAGCAGAAACAAGAGTCTTCTGAGCTACGTCATCGATAACCTGAGCGTAGATGTTCTTGTTGCTTCTGAACACTGCAAGTCTTGGTCTCTCAGCAGTGCCGCTGTAGCGTTTACGTTCCTTCAGGTGCTTCTTTTCACGAATTTCCTGTCTGGATTCTTTTCTAACCATTTTACACTCTCCTTATCTCTTACTTCTTACCGGTCTTACCGACTTTACGTCTGATTACTTCATCAACGTACTTGATTCCCTTGCCCTTATATGGTTCAGGAGCTCTCTTCTCGCGGATGATTGCTGCGTACTGGCCAACCTTTTCCTTGTCGATACCCTTAACTGTGATGATCTGACCTTCAACAGTAGATTCAACACCTTCAGGATCTTCAAGTTCTACCGGATGAGAATATCCAAGAGTAAGTGTGAGAGTTTTGCCCTTCTTTGCAGCTCTGTAACCAACACCTGCAACCTCGAGCTTCTTCTCAAATCCGTCTTTAACACCTGTTACCATGTTGTTCAGAAGTGCTCTTGTAAGTCCGTGGAGAGCCTTTGTTCTCTTC
>CAMVRW010000085.1 GCA_947169985.1 uncultured Butyrivibrio sp.
ATCAGCAGGCTTAACACCGATAACATTTCCTGTAGCGAACATTACAGGTCTGATATAAAGAGTTGCTCCACTACCGTAAGGTGGAACCCAGTCAGCGTTAGCAGCTACAACTTCTTCAACAGCCTTGATAAATCTATCCTCTGGGAAAGGTGGCATTTCAAGCCTTTTAGCTGAGTCAACCATTCTCTTTGCGTTAAGGTCAGGTCTGAAAGTAACGATCCTTCCATCCTCTGTCTCGTAAGCCTTTAATCCCTCGAAACACTCCTGTGCATAGTGAAGAACGCCTGCATCCTCAGAAAGAACTACCTTGCTGTCCTCAGTGATGACTCCCTCATCCCACTTGCCATCCTTGTAATTAGAAACATATCTCTTGTCGGCAACCATATAGGTAAAGCCTATGTTTGCCCAGTCCAAATTCTTTTTTGCCATGATACCTGGTCCCCTTCCTGTGCTTTAACGCGTCAAAGCACTAATAAATATCATTATAATTCATTATTTATCATCGTCAAGCCCGACACAAAAAAAGATTTCAGGATTTATTATCTGTAGAACGCTTAGAATCGGAATCTTTCTTACTGAATATTCTCTTTATAGTAGAAGTATCCCTTCTGGCATGGAACTTACGATTGGCCTTATCACTAAGGAGCATAAACTGATTGTCCTCGATATAAGCCAGATCGTAGTAGTCAGCTGTACGGGTACTTAAATTTCTTTTCCTGAGATAATGATTGGTGATCCTGGAAACAAGTGCATAAAATACCGCAAAGATTGGCACCCCGATAAGCCATCCCACAACTCCCCAGATTCCACCAAAGAATGTAATGGCAAAGATAACCCAGAAGCTGGAAAGGCCTGTTGAACCACCAAGAATTCTTGGTCCAAGGATATTTCCATCAAACTGCTGAAGAATAATTACGAATATAAGGAAAACAAGAGCCTTTATAGGATCGATCAACACCAGCAAAAGAGCTCCCGCAATTCCTCCAATATATGGACCAAAGAAAGGAATAATATTGGTAACACCAACGATAACTGAAATCAGCACAGGATAATTGATGGCAAGCATTTTGCAGCCAATGTAACAAATGACACCTATGATCAGAGAATCAATGATCTTGCCACCGATAAAGTCCTTAAAGGTATTATTTACAAATCTGAAACCGCCAACCAGTTCATTTGCCATATCTTCCCTAAAGAAGGCATAAACAAGCTTTTTCCCACGGGTTGTAAAGCGCTCCTTGGAATTGAGAACATAGATTGCAACGATAAGACCTACAATAAGGTCAATAACCACCTTAACACCCGAAATAACACTCTGGGAAGCAACCTTAACAATGGTTGTCACCTCAGGAATATAGGGCTTAATATGCTTAGTTACGAACTCGGAAAGAGTCTCGTAATAATCTGTAAGCTGGGAATCTATTAGTTCCTGAAGATCAGGATTGTTAACAAGAAGCGAGTTGGAATAGTCATCAATATTCCTTATATAGATAGGCAGGTTATTGATGATCTCACGGATACTGCTGATGAGCTGTGGAACAATGATAATTATCAGCATATAAATGATCAGGACAAAAAATGCCATTGTAGCAACGACCGCAATAGCTCGCATCTGCTTACGCTTCTTATGGTCTGCGTTAACAGACAAAGAAATGTCATAGCCCTTTTTCTTGTAAATAGGCTTAAGTATGTTCTTTTCAATGCTGTCCTGAATAGGGATAAGAAGATACGCAATGATAATGCCTATAATAACTCCGGAAAGGGAATCAATTATATTTCCCAGTGATCTTAACAGATCTTTGCCATCAAAGATAACATAATACGCCAGCATAACAGCTACAGCTACGCAGAATAAAGTAATACCCCAACCTATCTGGTTTTTCTCAGGCTTCATGCTCATATCGTTAACCCCACATAAAAAGAATTATATTATTCTTCCATCAAACCATTCAGAACATATACAAGGCTATCTAGGCAATCAATCTCAATATCTTCAGCCTTTCCTGCGTCGCACTTTGCAGCAAAAGAAGGATCCATAGGAATCTTACCAAGAACATTAAGTCCCAGGTCAGCTGCATAGGCATCTATTCTGCTCTCGCCAAAGATATAAATAGGCTCATTGCAATGAGGACAGGTCATGTAGCTCATATTCTCTACAATTCCAAGAACGGGAACATTCATGATCTTGGCCATGTTGATAGCCTTTTCAACGATCATCCCAACCAGTTCCTGAGGTGTAGCAACTACAATGATTCCATCAACAGGAAGTGACTGGAATACTGTAAGAGGCACATCTCCGGTTCCTGGAGGCATATCCACAAACATAAAGTCGATATCACCCCAGTTAACATCTGACCAAAACTGTTTTACAATGCCTGCAATAACAGGGCCTCTCCAAACAACAGGATCTGTCTCATTGTCCATAAGCATGTTAAGAGACATGATCTTCATACCGCCTTCTGTAGTTGCAGGGAGCATGTTTCCCTGTTCATCGGCGTAGTTCAATCTTCCAATACCAAACATCTTAGGAATTGAAGGGCCGGTTATATCTGCATCAAGGATAGCTGTCTTATAGCCCTTTCTATTCATGCTGATAGCTGAAAGGCCGGTAACAAGGCTCTTTCCTACTCCGCCTTTTCCGCTGACAATACCGATAACTTTCTTAACGTGGGAGTTCTCATTTGCAGGTGCTCTCATGCTATCTTCCATCTGTTTCTTAAAATCCTCCGGCTTCTTGCCGTGTCCATCTGACATTTTAAAAATCCCCTATCTAAATAATCTCTTTTACTTATTATCATCAAGATAAGACTCAATGATGAAACGAGGCCTGTTCTTGGTCTCAAGGTATATCTTACCAATATACTCACCTATAACACCAAGGCTTACCATGATAACTCCACCTATGAACCATAAAGAAATAACTGTAGTGGTCCATCCGGAAATGGTATTACCTGTAAAGTATCTGACAAGCGAGTAAATAAGAACTGCGATACTGATAAGGAACATGATTCCACCAAGACCTGTTATCATCTTGATTGGCTTGGTAGAAAGACTGGTAATACCCTCTACTGCAAAGCTGAGCATTTTCTTTAACGGATACTTACTCTCACCTGCAAATCTTTCAGCTCTCTCGTAGTAAACCACATCACTCTTATAACCAACCATAGGTACTATTCCGCGAAGGAAAAGATTAACTTCACCAAACTCAGCGAGGCCTAAAAGAGCTCTTCTGGACATAAGTCTGTAATCAGCATGGTTGTAAACAGTATTGGCTCCAAGGCCATTCATAACCTTATAAAAGCCCTCTGCTGTAGCTCTCTTAAAAAATGTATCGGTGGTTCTTGCACTTCTAACACCGTAAACAACATCGCAGCCTTCGTTGTACTTGTCGATCATCTCTTCAATGGCATTGATATCATCCTGAAGGTCAGCATCCATTGAAATAGATACATCACAGGTCTCCTTAACTGTCATAAGTCCTGCTAAAAGAGCGTTCTGATGTCCCATATTCTTGGAAAGATTAATTCCCTGAAAAATAGGATCTTCCTGATGGAGCTTAGTTATGATCTCCCAGGTATTATCCTTTGAACCATCATTTACAAATACAACCCTGCTGTCAGGATCAATTTTTCCTTTTGCAATTAATTCATTGATCTTCGCACGAATACGTGCAGATGTTTCCGGTAGAACCTCCTGCTCGTTATAGCAGGGGATTACGCAAAATAGACGTCCCATAAATCTCCTCCATAAATCAACATACGCTACTATAATAATACTTTTGTACTAATTACGCCATATACAAAAAGACGTAAAAAAGCTGACTTTTCTGGTTTTGTTTGTCAGAAAAGTCAGCTTTTCATTTTACATAACATCTTTATTTGTTGTTGATGTAATTTATTAGGCCTTCAGAATCAATGATCTTTTGCATGAAGGGAGGGAAAGCCTGTCCCTGGAAGGTCTTTCCTGTGGTCTCATTGGTGATGACACCTGTATCAAAATCGATATTTACTATATCTCCGGCGCTGATGTTATCCGGAGCATCCTCGCACTCAATAATTGGAAGTCCTATATTGATGCTGTTGCGATAAAAAATTCTTGCAAAGCTCTTAGCTATAACGCAGCTTACACCTGCACACTTAATAGCCAGTGGAGCATGCTCTCTGGAAGATCCGCATCCAAAGTTCTTATCAGCCACAATTATGTCACCATCATTTACTTTGCCTGCGAAATCCTTGTCGATATCTTCCATGCAGTGCTTGGCAAGCTCTTTTCCATCTGTGCTGTTAAGATATCTGGCAGGGATAATTACGTCTGTATCTACATTGTCGCCATATTTGAAGACAAGTCCTCTTGCGCTTTTCATATCATGAATTCTCCTGTTCTACTTTACAATTTTATAGGTCTGACAATGGCTTCAAAATTAAAGCCCAAGCTCAGAAGGCTGTGAAACCTTACCTGTAACTGCACTTGCAGCAGCAACAGCTGGTGAAGCAAGATAGATCTCAGAATCGATGGCGCCCATTCTACCAACGAAGTTTCTGTTGGTGGTTGAAACGCATCTTTCTCCGGAAGCAAGAACTCCCATATATCCACCAAGACATGGTCCACAGGTTGGTGTAGAAACAATAGCTCCAGCATCGATAAAGGTCTTTAAAAGCCCCTCCTCCATTGCCTGAAGATAGATCTTCTGGGTTGCAGGAATAATGATACATCTGATTCCGGATGCTACATGTCTATCCTTAAGAACAGAAGCTGCACACCTGAGGTCATCTATCCTTCCGTTTGTACAGGAACCGATAACCACCTGGTCGATCTTAATGTCCTTAATATCATCAAAGGTATGAGTATTTTCAGGAAGATGAGGGAATGAAACTGTAGACTTCAAAGTTCCAAGGTCAATGGTGTACTCCTCATCATACTCAGCATCAGGATCAGCTTCAAAAATCTCATATTTCTTGCCTGGCGCATGTTCCTTAAGATATTCTATGGCAACTTCATCAACCGGGAAGATACCATTCTTTCCACCAGCTTCAATAGCCATGTTGGCGATGGTAAATCTGTCATCCATGGAAAGATTCTTTATTCCCTCTCCCACAAATTCCATTGATTTGTAAAGAGCTCCATCCACACCGATCATTCCGATGATGTGAAGAATAACATCCTTACCGCTGACCCACTTTGAAGGCTTACCAACTATGTTGAATTTAATAGCTGAAGGAACCTTGAACCAGCCCTTTCCGGTAGCCATTCCTGCAGCCATATCAGTAGAACCGATACCAGTCGAAAAAGCTCCTAAAGCTCCATATGTGCAGGTATGGGAATCAGCTCCGATAATAAGATTGCCCGGAAGTGTAAGACCCTGCTCAGGTAAAAGCGCATGTTCGATTCCCATCTGACCAACTTCAAAGTAATTTGTAATGTTGTTTCTAATGGCAAACTCTCTGACACACTTACAGTTCTCAGCTGATTTAATGTCCTTATTAGGCACAAAGTGATCAGGCACAAGGGCAATCTTGTCCTTGTCGAAAACTCCATCTTTGTTGAATTTCTTCAGTTCCCCAATTGCCACCGGACTAGTAATATCATTTCCCAACACCAGGTCCAGATCAGCCTCTATAAGCTGTCCTGCCTTGACCTGCTCGAGTCCTGAATGGGCTGCCAGAATCTTCTGGCTCATGGTCATCTTGCTCATGGCTCCAATCTCCTTACCCTTACATAATTTTTATCAATTGAATAATAGTAAATATAACATAGCCCTTTACCAAGTGTAACATAACAAATTTAATCGTTTTTATTGATGCTTTTTAATCTCGAAAATAGGACCAAAAGAACTATTCCAAGAATTGTCATTATCAGACCAGATATCAGTCCTTCAGGTCTGTAGGTCACTCTGATTTCATGAACGCCCTCAGAAACAGGGATTGCCATAAGGCCATAATCTGCTTTATAGATCTCAACAGGCATTTCGTCTACTGTACACCTGAACCCTTCAGTACATGGTACAGAGAAGAAAAGAAGCTTATCTCCTTGTATATCAGAAGTCCTGGCACTAAAACCAAAAGTATCCGTCTCGAAACTTTCGCAGGAACTCATAGCTCTTTTAGTACATTCCTGTGTGAAATCCAGATAAGACAAAGGTTCCTCCATAAGATCCTCTGCCGTTAATTCGTCCATATCAAGGCTATCCCCAAGTTTAAGCGCAACCTCATCAGGAAGTATAAGTGCTCTTACAAGATCATAATCATGTTCTTCCGGTACAAGATCCTTCCACTCAGATTCAGTAATGTAATGGTCAAAGGTAAAGCCCATTGGTATAAAATTCAGATTCTCAAAAACATCAAATCCATCCTGATTATCAGCATAAGCGTATCCATCAGTGCCTTCTTCATTGTAAAAGACCCTGTTCTTGCTGATGACGGCATTTTCAAAGTAGTATCTGGCAGAAACTAAAGCCCTGATCCCGCACCTTTCCACAGGAAGATTGGTCTCTACAGTCCTGGTGATGCCTGCTGTTCCCTGAAGAAAATCAAAAATCTCAGAAGGAACCGTACTTAAGAAACAATGTATAGAAGGAATTCCCCAAACCATATCGTAGTTGGTGGAAGTAGAATCTACTTCGCCTCTGGAAAACTGCTCCTGATCCACAGTAACTTTGTTAAAGAGCATCTGCTCCTGCCACTTTGTTTTTCCCTTCTCACTAATAATGGAACTTCCATTCTTAACCGGAACATAGGTGGAAATAACGCAGGCCACAATTACCATGAGGATAAGGAAAAGGTTCTTTCCCTTTAGGTTTGGTAACACAAACACAGTAATTATCAGCATCAGACTAAGTACAGCAGTCCAGAGAAGATCCCTGACAAAGATGCTGTTGTTATCTGACATGTTAAAGAACACCACTTCCCCTGCATCGTTTGTAGAAGGCAAAAGATATATGATCACATACAAAAGGAAGAACAGTATTGCAGCTACTGCTCCTTTCTTTATCTGAGGTGATCTGCCCTTCTCCACCACCTGTGCAGTCATAAGGCACATGATCAGGATTGGCATATAGAACCATCTTGCATAGTAAGAGGTATTAAACAGCGAAAAAGCCGAATTAAACACAGGAATCAGAGCCATAACAAGGCAAACAGATAAAAGTGTCTTTTCCCAGTTCCTCTTCTTGTGAAGAAGGAAAAACGCCACCACTCCGCTGATTCCAAACATAGGAATATAAGCTGCTAAAGAAGCATTCTTGACTGTAGTTGTGTAGAAAAGAGTTCCCTTACCTATAATATCCGGAAGCATGGCAAGGCTCTTTATGATGTCCCAAATAAGCTTTCCACTTGGATAAACAAGCATGTTATAGCCTGTGACAAAGTTGTCCAGTCTGGTATTGCCCTTTATGCCAGCAAAGGCCTGCATCAGGAAAATACCTGATATAAGGACTCCGATTAATCCCGACAGCAAAGCTCTGTTAAAGCGCAGAAAAACATCTTTTGCTGAAGATCCCTTTATATAGCGAATGCAGAAATACAGCACCAGAAAAAGAGCCTGTCCAAAGAAGAAGTAATAATTGACTATGGACATAAATACAGTCATAAGAGCGAACTGAACAAAAGGCTTTCCGCTGTGGATAAGACAGCCATTTCCTTCATCAAAGGTTTTAGCAGCCATCAGTCTTTCAAACAAAAGCAGATATAAAGGAAAAAATGCCACCGAATCAGTGAAATGGTTAAAGACTATATTGCAGGCATTGAAGCCGCAAAAAGCATATAGATACCCTCCCACCATGGCATACTGATACCGATGGACATAGGGCCTTATATACAGATAAGCACACAAGGCAGCAACGCCGTACTTGAGCGCCATAAGAACAGGCATAAGATAAGGAATTGCCCCCTCAGGGAAAAGAACTGTGATCCAGAAGAAAGGGCTTCCCCACAGGTAAAAAGAAAAATCTCCTGCCATGGTTCCACCAAGATCCACGTTCCAATTCCAGAAAAACTCTCCGTTTCTCACTGCTCTGTGGGCGAGAATGTAGAAAGGAACCTGTTGTACGTTATAGTCACCGTAGTAGAAAAAAGGAAGTCCTCTTTTTATAAAGATGGGAAGAAGAGCCACCAGGTACATTACAAAGGCACTGGCAAACATTATGATTGGTGCATTTTTGAGATTAGCCCTGTTCGAAGTATCTGAAGACATATTACTCCCCTTGCTGATATAAAAATCAAGAGTGCCACTACAATAAATGGCACTCTTAAAGTTTAGTCTATATTCTTTACTTTTTCAATCAACGAGCCAAATTAGTTATTGATGAGCTTGTCTGACTCATTGTTCCAGCTGTAAAGCTTTCTGATCTCAGCACCGATCTTCTCTGATGGATGCTCAGCATGGAGCTTTCTCATAGCCTGGAAGTGTACCTGTCCACCTGCCTCAGACATATCAAGAAGGAATTCCTTAGCAAAGGTTCCATCCTGGATGTCAGCAAGGATCTTCTTCATTGTCTTCTTTGTCTCATCTGTGATGAGCTTAGGACCAGTTACATAATCACCGTACTCAGCTGTATTGGAGATTGAATATCTCATTCCTGCGAAACCTGACTGATAGATAAGGTCTACGATAAGCTTCATCTCGTGAACACACTCGAAGTATGCGTTTCTTGGATCATAGCCAGCCTCAACAAGAGTATCAAATCCAGCCTGCATAAGCGCGCATACGCCGCCACAAAGAACTGCCTGCTCACCAAAGAGGTCAGTCTCTGTCTCTGTTCTGAAGGTTGTCTCAAGAAGACCTGCTCTAGCGCCGCCAATTCCAGCACCATAAGCAAGTGCAAGATCAAGAGCCTTTCCTGTAGCATCCTGCTCAACAGCTACAAGACAAGGTGTTCCCTTTCCTGCCTGGTACTCTGAACGAACAGTATGTCCGGGAGCCTTAGGAGCGATCATTGCAACGTCAACATCCTTAGGAGCCTTGATAAGACCAAAGTGTACGTTGAAACCATGCGCAAACATAAGCATATTTCCAGGCTGAAGGTTTGGCTCAATCTCTTCTCTGTACATCTTAGCCTGCTTCTCATCGTTGATAAGGATCATGATGATATCAGCCAT
>CAMVRW010000086.1 GCA_947169985.1 uncultured Butyrivibrio sp.
CCCAATAAGTACATCCGTGTACGATATGGCAAGATCCATTTGCCGGAAAAGAAATATGCATAGATATAGAGTTATCTAACTACTTTATCGGCATCACTCTTTAAATAATTTAGCGGGAGACGAAAATTTTTTTTACTATAATGAAGAATATAGAGTATAATCATAAAAACGGCTACAGACTAGGAGTAAAGCTTCTATGGATTTCAAAAAGAACAACAATTCACCTGAATTAAAAAATGAGATAAAAGATATTGTAGACCTGATCCTTACGGATTACGAGAAGGGCCGGGACGTGGACCAGATGGATGTCTATAACCAGCCTGACAGGGACGCGGTAAAAGACATTGTCATCAAGCTTATCCGCATCATCTATCCCGGTTATTACAGAGATAAGGTTTACAAGAGTTACAACGACAGCAACAGGATCGCGGTTGTTATAGAGGATGTTATCTACAATCTTCAGAAACAGATTGCCATAGCATTCCACCACAGTCCGGACTACGCAAATACTACAGATGAGACATTAGACTGCGGCGCAAGATGCATCACTCATGAGTTTTTCAAACAGCTTCCTAAAATCCGTGAGTACTGCGACAGCGATCTTCAGGCCTGCTATGATGGAGACCCGGCTGCTTACAGCAAGGGAGAGATCATCCTCTCCTATCCGGGACTTACAGCTTCCACCATTAACAGGATTGCACACGAGCTGTATATGCTCAAGGTGCCGCTTATTCCTCGAATGATGACAGAGTATGCACATTCCAAGACCGGAATCGATATTCATCCCGGTGCTACCCTTGGTAAGTACCTGATGATTGACCATGGTACAGGCATTGTTATCGGCGAGACCTCAGTGATCGGTGAGCACGTTAAGATCTACCAGGGCGTTACCATCGGTGGTCTTTCTACAAGAGGTGGTCAGTCCCTTAAGGGTGTTAAGCGTCATCCCACCATCGAAGATAATGTCACCATTTACTCAGGAGCTTCCATTCTGGGCGGAGAAACAGTTATCGGAGAAGGCTCAGTTATCGGTGCTAACGCATTCATCACATCCTCTGTTCCTGCAGGAAGCCGCGTTAGCATGAAACAGAACTGCCCGTAAATCAAACAAATTCACACTCAGCAAATATGCGATTCACCGCAGCTTGGTATTCATCCTTGCTGCGGCTTTTTCTTATATTCTTAAGGCATTTGTCGCTGGCCTTAAAATGAACATGAAGAAAAGCCCAGTGCTCCAGCATCTTAAAGATCACATTTCGATCTTCAGGGATATACTCTGCATATGCGTCGTAAAGTTTTCTAAGGTATTTCTTTAGTTCCTCAGGCTGCAATTTCTCTCCGCCCTTCAGTTCCCTCACCAGAGCCGGATTCGCCAAAAGGCCACGGCCGATCATAATGGAGGATATTGATTCGCTGCCATTTGCGTCGTTATCCGGAGCAATTACTTCCAGGAGTTTTTGAAGGGAATCAGTTGAATCCACATTTCCGTTGTAGCAAACAGACGCCTGTCCTCCGCTCTCGCGATAAATCTGAAGCGCATGTTTAAAGTCCTCAAGGCACGGTGTTCCTGCATAGTAGTCTTCCCGTACCCTTGCGTGGATCGTTAGCTCTTTTACCGGGTACTTAGCATAGACCCTCATGAGGGCATCTGCCTCTTTAGGGTCAGAAAAACCAAGGCGGGTTTTAAGGGAAACTTCCGGATAGACATCGCTTCCAAGCTCAGCAAGTTTCTCCTCATCCCGGCGCTTGTTATAAGGCTTACCACCAACGATAGCGCCCTCCTGCACTGCCTCAAATATCTCAGCAAGCATCTTGTCCAGGTACTCCATATCCTGTAAAAGGCCTGCGCCCTTATGCCTGTTCACCACTGTTGGCGCAGGACATCCAAGGTTTAGGTTAACTGACTTATATCCAAGTTTTTTCATCTCCCTAGCAGCCCAAAGGAAATTCTCAGCATTCCCCGCCATGATCTGTGGCTCTATCTGGGTGCCGTAATCTTCAAACAAAGGAGAGTTCTTTTCAGGTAGTACGTCTTTCTTTTCCCTGTTCTTAAAATGAAAAGTGGACGCAGCAGTAAGAAACGGGGTGTAGTACTTGTCTACCCCCGCCCCAAAAACTTCTCTATGTACATTTCTCAAAGGATAAAGGGTTATCCCCTCCATCGGAGCATAATAGTAATTCATCGTTCCTCACACAAATGGGTTAAAAAATCTGTTTCCATCATGATACGTAATGATCATGGATCCAATAAAGAATACCACAATAAAGGCAAGAACTGCAAAATCTGCGGCTTTAAGGGGACGTCTGGAATACCAGGAACGTTTCTTTTTCTTGCCAAAGCCTCTAAGCTCCATGGCGTTACTTACAACGTCTATTCTCTCCATGGAAGAAAACAGAAGAGGGAAAATGATGCTGACCGTGTTCTTCATCCTCTCCATTAGTCTTCCCTTGGAGCTCATCTCAATGCCTCTGGCTTCCTGGGCGTTCTTGATCTTCCTGAATTCGTCCTGTACATCCGGGATGTAACGAAGGGCAATCTCCAGGGAATATGCTATGGAATAAGGCACGCCCACTCCGTTCAATGAAGCTGCCAGCTCGCTTGGGTCCGTAGTCACCAGGAAGATAAACACCGCCGGGATAACAGTGAAGTACTTGATGAACACATTGAATTCGTAAAAGAGCTGTTCCTGCGTAAGATACACGTTTCCAAAAAGATGCGCTATCTCAGTTCTGGAGCCATAAATCTTACACCCCTGGTAGGGGGCGAAAAAGAAGATTGCCAGAAGATTTATGGTCATAAATATCATGACCGCCGTAAACACAGCGCTGACCTGCTTCCATTTGGTGTCGGACACCTTGTAGATCACAAAGCCAATGACCAGCATACAAAGAAGGATCCTGGTATCAAAGGTCAGAGCGCTTGCGGTGCACCAGATCAAAAAGAACACCAGCTTGGTGAAGCCGCTCAGCTTGTGGATCGGCGTATTTTTATGTTCATAGGATATCAGTTTACTCATCTATTTTTGCCACCCTGTTCTTCCTGTCATGATCTATAAATCTGGCAGCAAATTCGCTTGGATCATCAATTCCGCATTTAAGTGCCAGATCATAAAGAGATGTTCTCTTAAGATAAGCCCTATCGCACACCTCCTGATCAGTAAGAACCTCTGAAGGAGCAGCATCCATAAGGAGCTTTCCATCTGTCAAAACCAGAGTCCTGTCAGTGTACTCCAGCATAAGATGCATGTCATGGGTTATCATCACTATGGTCACAGGAAGGGTCTTTCTGATGTTCACAAGGAACTCCATAATCTCTGTGTAGTGCATGTAATCCTGGCCTGCAGTAGGCTCATCCAGGATCAGTATGTCGGGATTCATGATAAGGATTGAAGCAATGGACACTCTCTTTTTCTGACCAAAGGAAAGTGCTGACACAGGCCAGTTCCTGAAGGGATAAAGCCCACAGATCTTCAGTATCTCTTTTGCCCTGTACTCCACTTCTGAGTGTGGAACACCCCTCACAGCAAGGCCGAGCCCTACTTCTTCCATGATCATAGGCTTACTTATCATCTGGTTGGGGCTCTGCATCACGTAGCCGATCCTCTCGCCCCTCTCCTTGATGGACAGGGATGAAATGTCGTTTCCTTCAAGCCGGATCACACCTTTATCAGGTTTGTTAAAGCCGCAGATCAGGGATGCAAGCGTTGATTTGCCAGCTCCATTCTTGCCCACCAGAGCCACCATCTCTCCTCTTTTTATGTTAAAAGAGACATCGGATAATATCTGCTTTTTGCCGTCATAGCTGAAGTTAAGGCCCTCTACGGACAAAAGAGTTTCACCTGTGTTTACGCCCCTATGAACAGGCATATGGTGATACCACTTCTGTACTGTTTCCTTGTATGGTTCCACGTTCATGGTCTCAATGTGCTGAGGCTTAGTGTCAGGAGTTATCTTCGCTCCCGCCGCTTTAAGAGCTGCAATGTAAAGGGGCTCTCTGATGCCGTTCTCTATAAGAAGGTTTGAGCAAAGAAGTTCGTCCGGTGTCTTGTCAGCGATGATACGTCCACCGTCCATCAGCACCACTCTGTCCACGTCCTTATGCAGCACGTCTTCCAGCCTGTGCTCAATGATTATGACTGTAAGGTCTTCCTTCTTCAGAAGCTCGTCGATGAGGACGATAGTTCTTTTGCCTGTGGCAGGATCAAGGTTTGCCAAAGGCTCATCGAAAAGAAGCACCTTAACGTTGCAGGCGAGGACACCACCAAGGGATACTCTCTGCTTCTGGCCTCCGGAGAGTTCGCCGGGAGCGTTACCCAAAAGGTCAGTTAGTTCCAGCTTTGATGCGACGCTGTCCACCTTCTCGTACATGTCTTTTTGTGGTGTATTCTCGTTCTCAAGGGCAAAGGCTATATCCTCTGCAACAGTCAGTGCGATGAACTGGCCATCTGTGTCTTGAAGGACCGTGCCCACAATCTTGGACATACCAAAAACTCCGAGCTTCGAGGGTTCCTGCCCGTCAACTCGGAGTGTTCCGCTCATATCCCCCGTAAAAGAACAGGGGATAAGAGCATTTAAACAATGTGCAAGTGTTGATTTGCCTGAGCCGGACTGACCGGCGATCAGGATCTTTTCTCCGGGATAGATCTTGAGGTTTATATCCTTTAGGGTTGGCTCCTGTTGAGCCCTGTACTTAAAGGAGACATTTTCAAAATCTATGATCGGATCTATTCTGCCATCCAACCTTTATTCCTCCGCTTTCAGGCCTGATGAGCTTCCTGCAATCCTGCTATAAGCTACAAGAAGAAGTGAGCCAAGAATTCCGATTGCAATGATGTTGAGAATAAAAGCAATTGCGCCCTGTGAGAATACCTTGTCTGATGGCTCTGCATAGATAAGGATGTCAAGAACAGGAGCAACCACGATCCATGCAACTGCGTTTGCAACAACCTGAACTACGTTAAAGATGATCAGGTTCTTTCCGCTTGCAAAGCCGCCTTCCTTAACAGCAAACTTCTTTGCAAAGAAGCCGATGGCGATTCCCACAACAGCCTCAGGAACAACCCAGCTCCACCATACAGATCCATAAAAGAACGCATCACCAAGTGCGTGTCCTGCGAATCCAACTACAGCCCCCACGATAGGGCCAAATACTGCAGCAAGGAAAGCAAGTATAGCCATTCTTGGCTGGATTGCTGTGTTAGGAACAACAAACACAGGAATCTGTACATTTGTCAGAACTACAAAAAGTGCAGTTCCGATACCCATAGCAACAACTTCTTTAATACCGATCTTCATACCTCTTCTCCTCCAACAATTTATAATTATTTATTTTTATACAGTTCTTCAAATTGGTCAATAGGCATTGGCTTTGCAAAATAGAAGCCCTGGAACATGGTACAGCCCATTCCTGTCAGGAAATCCAGCTGGTCCTGGGTCTCTACTCCCTCTGTTATGACTCTCATCCCCAGTTCATGAGCCATATCCACAGTGTAGTTAAGGATTACCTGAGCTCTCTTTTGATTGTCAGTCTTCCTAAGGAAGCCCATGTCGATCTTAAGGACATCTGCGTTGATATCCTTGAGCATATTTAGTGATGAATAACCTGATCCAAAGTCGTCGATCTCAACAAGGAAGCCACACTTCTGGAGCTCCAATATAAGTTTTGCACATTTGTTCACATCAGAGGTCACAGCTGTTTCTGTAATCTCGATGTTAAAGGACTTGGGATCGATGTGGTACTTTTCAGTCAGCTCCGTGAACTCTTTCTTGATGTCCAGGTAGTAAAGGTCTTTTGGAGAGACATTCACAGAAATGGAGACATCTTCCCACTGGGTTCCTTTCCAGTTCGCCAGCTGTTTCGCTGCCAGTTCCCAGATATACCGATCCAGTTTGTAGATAAGATCTGATCTCTCCAGTACATCAATGAAAACGCCCGGTTGGATGATACCATTTTCCGGATGAATCCATCTGGCAAGAGCCTCTGCACCAAAGATCTTTCCATCAGCATAGACCTGAGGCTGAAGATAGATTCCAAACTGTCTGTTTATGATAGCGAAGTCGAAGCTGGATAAAATCTCTTTTTCCAAAAGAGCGTGTACCAGCATTTCATCGCTGTACCAGGCAATCTCGCATACCCCGTCCTTCTTGATGGACTTGCAGGCCATGTAGGCCCTGTCACACATAAGGGTTATGTCCATTTTAGGATCGATGATTTCATAGACGCCCACCTGGATGTGCAGTGAATAGGACTTGCTGGTCACTTTTCCGGCAATCTCCCTTACAAGCTTCTTAAAGCTCTTTTCATCGAAGCGCTCCTTGGGCATGCAAAGGGCGAAGTGATCGCTGTTGATCCTGCCATAAACATCATCATCCTTGGCATTCTGGATCATCATCTCACCAATATTGATAAGGATTCCGTTGCCCCTGTCCAGGCCAAAGAGCTGGTTGAAGAGCTTGAAGTCCTTGATGTTCGAATAAAGAAGAAGGTAAGTTTTGTCTGTGTCACGAAGGAGGCTCTCCGTCGCCTGGGTAAAGCCCTCCTTGTTATAGAGAGTGGTCAGCTCGTCATGGGTAAGCCTGTACTGCTCTCCTGTTCCGTTCTCAACGATGTCAGACAGATTCTGGATCGTGTACATATAACCTACGACCTTGCCATCACTACCCATCAGTATATGGTAGCGAACCTTGAATAGTCTTTCTTTGTCACGATTTTCGAAAAGTCTGCACCAGGAGGCGGTGCTGGGTTCGATTCCCTGACTGGTCATCCAGCTTGAGAAGGCTTTGTACAGCTCCTGTAGATTTTCACGGGAATGGAACATGGTGAAGGCATGACGATTTGCATAGACGCACTCCCTCTTTTTGTTCAGGAAAATGACGCCCATGCCCATATGTTGAACACCATAATTAAGAAGCCTGCCTATTTCACATGGCTCGGCTTTCTCATTAAGGTAGTATGTGTTTGTACCAAAAACCTCCCTCACATCCATATACTAATTTTACTGTTTTTATGTAATAAAAGCTATTATTATTTAGTAGAAATTAGTCCTGATTTTTTCTGTTTGTTCGTCTGTCGATATGCCACCAGATTGCAACCAGCAATACTATTGCACCAATAAACAAATATTGAGGTTTTATGTGGGTTTTGACTGGTTTTTGTGTCAGGGCTTCACTTCTGTCCTGATAAACCATAAGGCTTGTTGACAGATCGTGGACATCAACAGAGAGCGTATCAGCCTCATGATCCACGTCCTCCACCAATTCGCACACTCCCATGTAACTTTTTATCAAATAGTAATCTCTGTCCTGAGCTATCAGGTACAAGGGCACATCAACCTGAATCTCCACATCCTCAGAGAAGCTGTCAAATGGGATTTCCTGCTCAGAATTAATTGACTTAGTGGCTGTCACCTCGTAGTACATCCCCTCATGAAGAGTTCCCTTAGTAGCTTCAGCCTCATTTATTGCATCCTTGATAAGAGACTCAAGCCCCTTATCCTCCAGCTCCTCCACCATCACAAAATCAAGCTTCATCCGTGCGGAGGCGCCACTGCTTATAGTTTCAAGTTCTTTCTCGGAAAATGTGGCCTGAACGGCCTTTTGATAATCACCAAATCTAATATTGGGAGCAGCAACTTCCGTCTCACTGTCAGAATTCATTACCACTGTAACTATGCCTTTTCCATAAGAAATCTGCGTGGCCTCGTTCATAAATCTCTCCCCTGATTGGTGTCATTAATTCATACATTAATTATGGCATATTTAGTGATGTTGGACAATATGGGTTAGGCAAGTTGGTGTCATGTCACCAATTTTCAAAGAATTGCAATAAAAAAACCGCTCAACTGAGCGGTTCACGATTTATAAAATGAAAACCCGCATAGAAAGGAGGTTTGACACCACCGACTGACCGAAAGGTCAAACAACTGGTCAAACATTTTACTTACTATTATCAGAATCATTTGATGATTCAAGATACGCTTTCCAATCTTTGGGAAATCCCATAGTACTAATATCCACATCAGCATATTTTCTTATCAAGTTATCAATGTCTGTAATTAACTGATTCCAATGATCATCTTTTTCTATCAGATGACTGATACATAGTAAGACTGCAAATAACCTGTTATTCTCTATTCCAGCCTCTGTATACTGTTTGTAAAGCATAGGACGTTTAGTAAGCTTAGCATTATAAAGGCGTCCATAATGAGCGCAAATATTTCTAACATAAGCAATTGATTCAATCCAGCTTTCGTAATAGGTATATCCTACTCCAAAGCTTTTTGATATTGCCTTCTTATCTTGATTCTGCATATTTTTGAAAAACTTTGAAAGTGTTCCAAAACTACATATTTCAACAAGGGCATACATTGGCAAATCGCCACCTTCATAATTTTCCCTAAAGTTCTTTACAAATGGTGCGCGCTTATTTCTCTCAATCTCCTCAGTTACATCTGCCAAAAATTGTCTATGATAAACCTCTTCTGCAAAATTGTCCTTGTTTTTATATCCGAGAACACCGTATTTTTCTGAAACATAATTTGCTATACGGCATCTTGCATTGACTTCTATTCTTTCTATAACCGGAAATAACAACTGTCTTAGATTCGCATTAAAAAGATAAAGATCTACAATATGATCAAAAGTAATTCCTTTAAAGAAATTACCATTGTGAGGTTTAAGATTCAAGCTATATGCTTTTATCAATCTGAAATATGAAATATCATTAAGAAGTTTTCTCGCACGAGCTTCATCATCTACTACCAATCCGAGAGCTTTCAGATTGTTGATTTGCTCATCGATTGTCATAGGTTTCTGATGCTTTTTTAGCTGTTCTGGCATATATTGTCCTTCTCTAAAATAAAATGACCCGACGTGGTCCGCATCATAATGAGAGGCGTGTCGGGTTCTGTTAGAATTATTATATTAACAGTCCACAATGCTGTCAATATATTTAACAAGAACTGGTATGTCTTTTTCATATAACGCGCTGACAGGATGATTATTCCAGGAATCTCTTA
>CAMVRW010000087.1 GCA_947169985.1 uncultured Butyrivibrio sp.
TTTTTAGTAGCGAGAGGGGGACTTGAACCCTCGACACCGCGGGTATGAACCGCGTGCTCTAGCCAGCTGAGCTACCTCGCCATCTCTATTTGTTGTCGCCGTCAATCACAAGCGACTTGTATAATATACCGCGATGGAAGTATGTTGTCAAGCATATTTTCAAGATATTTTGTAAAAAAGAGTTTATTATCGTTTTAGTGTAAAGCAATGTATAATTATTTCATAACATATTTTAGGAGGCAAAAGAAATGTGGGCTTACGAAACGTCTTTTTACCAAATATATCCATTGGGATTCTGTGGGGCTCCCTTTGAAAATGATGGAAAGTTGGAGCACAGGATACTTAAAGTCATAGATTGGATACCTCATCTGGAAAAGCTTGGGATAGGTGCAGTTCTTTTCAATCCGGTGTTTGAGTCGGATACCCACGGCTACAACACCAGGGATTACAGGAAGATTGATACAAGGCTTGGCACAAACGAGGACTTTAAGAAGGTATGTGATGCCCTCCATAAAAAGGGAATCAAGGTTGTGCTTGATGGAGTGTTTAATCACGCTGGAAGAGGCTTCTTCGGATTTACTGATGTTCTGGAAAAGAGATGGGATTCCCAGTATAAGGATTGGTTCCATATAAGCTTTGATGGTAACAGCAATTATAATGACGGACTGTGGTACGAGGGCTGGGAAGGCAATTTTGACCTGGTAAAGCTTAACCTTAGAAATCCACAAGTCGTGGATTACCTGTTAGAGAGCGTTAAATTCTGGATTGACGAGTTCGGAATCGATGGTCTTCGCCTTGACGTGGCTTACTGCGTGGAAAGTGATTTTCTTAGAAGGCTCAGACATGAGACAGAAGGCTGGAAACAGGATTTCTTCCTGATGGGTGAGATGATTGGGGGCGACTACAACAGGATCATGGGTGATGACCTTTGCCACAGCGCCACAAATTATGAATGCTATAAGGGCATGTTCTCTGCTATGAACAGCATGAACCTTTTCGAGATCGTTCATTCACTGCTCAGGCAGTTTGGCCCGGAGAACTGGACTCTTTACAAAGGGAAGCACCTGTTATCATTCGTTGATAACCATGATGTCAGCAGAATTGCCAGCACTTTGGTGAATCCAAACCATTTAAAGCTTATTTATACCCTTATGTTTGGAATGCCAGGAATCCCTACAATCTACTACGGAAGTGAATGGGGAACCAAGGCTGATAAAAAAGAAGGTGATCCTGCTCTTCGCCCCTGCTTCGAGAAGCCCGAGTGGAATGAGCTTACAGACCATATAGCAGCCCTGTGCAAAGGACAGAAAGGATCCAATGCCCTTAACTACGGCGGCTTTAAGTCCCTGGTACTTACAAATCGCCAGTGTATCTTTGAAAGAGAAACTGCCGACGACAGAGTCCTGGTAGTTATAAACGCAGATGAAAACCCTTATCATGCCCATTTTGACGCAAGAGCAGGAAGGGCAAAAGATCTGATCACTGGAGCCGACATCGACTTTGGCGGCGGACTTGAAATTCCAGGCTATACCTCTTATCTTTTACAGATCTGAGGCTAGAGCACGCGGTTCCTTCTTCAAATCAGTTGTTGCACCGGGGAATTTGTAATATAATTTATTTATGGAAATACGCACACCTATTATTGCAATTTTGGTACTGGCAGTACTGATCATTATCTACCTGAGGAGGTCGATGCCTCAGGTCTTTTCTTCACGCATGTTCTTCGCATTCCTTGTGGCAGCATGCGTTAATACTGTGTGCGATATATTGGAGTGCGCAGTCTTTGATTACCTTGATAGTACCTTCTATGTTTTGAGAAGAGCGTCTCAGGGATTATACATTGGAACCCTTATTATAGGTGCCTATCTGATGTGTAATTATGTATATGCAAAGCTCATCAGAGGTAAAAAGGCCAATAAGCTGGTTGTACTGTTTATGGCTATTCCAATGGTCGTAGGAATAGGCGCGGTATGTTTTGGGAAAATATATTACAGCAGAACCGGCGCAGGATATTACTATAATTATGGGCCTACAGTACAGTTTTGCTACTTCGTAGGATTTGTTTACATTTTTGGAACACTTATTATGGCGGTATTCAGAAGAGGAAAGCTCCGCAAGGAAGAGGCAATTGGTATAATTATTGGCCTCTTTATCTGGACAGCTCTTTGCTCATTCCAGTTTCTGGTCCATGGATATCAGGTCAGCAGCGTAGCCATGATGCTTATGTCCCTTATCCTGTTTCTTTCTGCTGAAAACCCCAAAGAGTATTACGAGAAAAATATCAGCAACGTAAGGAATAAGGATGCTTTCCACATGATGCTGATCGACAAGTTTGGATATAATAGGCATTTTTTCATAGCATCAGTTATATTTTCAGGCAAATCCACTGTTCTCACGGGAGAGGACAGGGACATGCTGGGAGATCTCCAGTTCAGGATCGCCAGGCTGGCCGAGGATGTAATTGGAGAAGCTGCATATCTTTCTGAGTGGAATACCCTTTCCTTTGCCATAAGGAGTCCGGAAAAGGTTGAGAGGCTCATGTCCCTCATCAACAACTATAAGGACGAGAATAGCAACTATAAGCTTACATACTCAGTTCTTGAGGTTCCTAAATGCACAGATGACCTGGATGAAGCACTTCAGATCCTTGGCTTCGTTTCCAGAGAATATGTCTACACCCAGTCGTCACCTAACCTGGTGGTAAATGACAGAATTGTGGACAAGATGACCTACAGAAACAATGTAGAGACCATCGTTAGGAAGGCCATTAAGGAAAAGGCTTTCGATGTTTACTACCAGCCGATCCTATGTGTTGCGGATGGAAAGTTTACATCCACAGAGGCTCTTGTGCGACTTAGAAGAGCTGAAAGTGAGAATTTTATTTCCCCTGAGGATTTCATTCCTGTAGCTGAAAAGTGTGGCCTTATCCGTGAAATTGATGATCTGGTATTTGAAAAGGTTTGCTCCTTCATAGCTAGGGAGAATCTTTCAAGCTATGGCCTTAAGACAGTGGAAGTTAACCTTTCTGGAAATGAAGTAGTGGACAGACAGACCTACTCAAGGCTCATGAGCAAGATGGAGAAATATCACATTCCTCCTAAATTCATCAATTTCGAGATCACAGAGACGGCCTATATTAACAATGATGAGATGTTCAAGGAGAACGTCCAGAAGTTAAAAGAGCTGGGAAGCACCTTTTCAATGGATGACTTCGGCTCGGGCTATTCCAACCTCTTAGAGCTTTTAAAAATGGATTACGCTCTGGTTAAGATGGACAAGGAATTCATCTGGAACTGCCTTGATTCAGGAAAGCCTGAAAATATGAGGATGTTGGAATACTCCATAAACTTCCTTAAGGACTACGGACTTCATGTTCTGGCAGAAGGTGTGGAGACTGTTGAACAGGCACAGCTTTTGATAGACAAAGGCGTTGAATACCTTCAGGGCTTTTATTATTCAAGGCCCATACCTGAAGACGAATATATTGAGTTTCTTAAAGCACAGAAAGGAGAAAGGCTATGAACGAGGCTCTTTATAATGCAGTATTTTGTTACGGTGAGAACAAGGTGGATCCATTTGCAGCCTGCTGCGTGGATTTTGACAGGATCATTGGTGATATGAAACTGGTAGGGTATGAGCTTACCCCTTTTAACATCGCCCATCATATCTTTTTGGAGAAGGTTGATGAGCTCATAAAGGCCAAAAATAAGATTATCGCGGAGACTATGGACCTGCCCAATAAGGATGATTATTGCAGAGAAAAGTATGGGATTTCCTTCAAGGATATCGATGCCCTTGACCCGAGAAACGACCTGGAATTTGATATTAAGAGCGGACAGGTTATTTTTTACCTGACTAATGATGCGCTTCATATGCAGCAGGAGTATAACCTCGTTTTCAAGAAGGAATTAGATCAGTTTGTGGAAGAGACAGGATTTAAGTTCGTTAGTCTGTAAGGCGGGGAAAATGGTACTGGAAACTGAGCGATTGATACTCAGAGGCTGGAGAGATACAGATGCTTCCAGCCTCTTTAAATATGCAAAGGATGAAAGAGTGGGTCCGCCGGCAGGCTGGGCTCCTCATTCTGATGAAAATTATTCAAAAGCTGTGATCCGGACTATCCTGGCTAAGGATGAGACTTATGCAATCTGCCTAAAGGGAACAGATGAACCCATTGGCAGCATAGGCCTGATGTTCAGGGACTCTGATGAGCGCGGCATTCCTGACAATACCGCAGAACTTGGTTACTGGCTTGGGGTTCCTTTCTGGGGCAGAGGCATAGCTTTCGAGGCAGCAAAAGAGATATTGAGACACGGCTTTGAGGACCTAAAATTAGACACTATTTACTGCGGTTATTTTGAAGGTAATGAACGCTCAAAAAAATTGCAACAAAAGTGTGGCTTTAAGTACCATCACACCAATTCAAAAACGCATGTTATCATGCTGAACGAAATCCGTACAGAGCATATAAACACTATATCTAGAGCCGATTGGAGGAGTGACCACTAGACACAAAAATAACACACTTTTTAGTGATTTTAAATGTTACAAAAGGCGTAATATTATGTTATAATTGACATGCTGAGGCGCTCTAAATTGAGTTAACAGTTGTTTGCTTTTACATATAAGGAGGAACAGGATGCTAAATGTTGGTGAGTGCGTAATTTACGGCAGCCACGGCCTCTGCAGCGTACGTGATATTCTGATTCCGTCTTTCCTTGAGAGAGGAAAAGAGAAAGAGTATTATCAGATGATCTCAGCAGTTGACGCCGGAAGTGTTCTTTATGTGCCTGTAGATGGCGCTGAGGACAAGGTGAGGGATGTTATTGCTGCAGATGAAGCAGAGGATCTGATCGACGAGATCGAGTCTGCTCCGGATCTTGAATTGCCGGAAGGGAAGAAGGCTGAACCGGCCATTATGGAAGTTATCAAGCGTAACATGGCCGAGGAGATGATGAGCCTGGTTAAAGCCCTTCGCAGGAACAAGGCTATCCGCGAAGCAGAAGGCAAGAGATTTGCCAGCCTGAACGAGAAGTACCTTAATATCGCTGAGAAGCTCCTTTATACGGAGCTGGCGTTCTCGCTTAAGACAGAGAAGGATGACATAAAGAGAAGAGTATTAGAGGAACTTTCCCAGCTACCATTAGAGACTGCATGATGCAGTCTCTTTTTGCGTGTAAAGCAGAGTCATGTAGATTTATCTGCATTGCATGCTTGCATGCAAATGAAGGTAAATCTATATGACGAGCCACACGAACGAGAAAATGCTTGTCATTTTCGAGTTCGTGTCTGCTTTACATGCAGGTAGACTTTGTACTGTTAAGTCTCGCTGTAATGTGATAAAATGTGTTCTATGGTTAAGACAAGAGAGCTTTATTATGAAGATGCATACACATACAAATTTGATGCCATGGTTCTTTCCTGCAAAGAAGGGAAGGGTGGCACTTTTTTTGTGATTCTGGACCAGACAGCCTTTTTCCCGGAGCAGGGTGGACAAAGCTCTGACGTAGGCGTTATAGAGGATGAAAATGGCACCAGTATCAAGGTGACACACACTTCTATAAAGGATGGAATCATAACCCACGTGACAGATGCACCTCTCCGGGAAGGCACAAAGGTTACCGGCAGGATCGACTGGGGACACAGGTTTTCCAATATGCAGCAGCATACCGGGGAACATATCTTTTCCGGGATCGTGCACTCTGAGTTTGGCTATGACAATGTGGGCTTTCACCTAAGCGACTCTGAGGTCACCATGGACTACAGTGGGCCTCTAAACGCAGATGACATCAAGGCTCTGGAGATCAAGGCCAACAGGGCTATCTGGGAGAACATTGAGGTTCAGTGCACATTCCCGTCAAAAGAGGAACTGGATAAGCTTGAATACAGAAGCAAGAAGGAACTTACCGGCGATGTGAGGATCGTCACCATTCCGGGGTATGATGTCTGCGCCTGCTGTGCACCACATGTAAGCACAACTGCAGAGATAGGATTCCTTAAGGTTGTTTCCTTCCAGGCCTACAAGGGCGGAGTAAGGGTCAGCATCCTCTGTGGCAAAAGAGCTTTAGGCTATATTCAGGATGAACACGATATCCTGTCAGAGATTTCAAGAAGCCTTACAACCTCAGCAGATAAAGTCATGGATTCTGTGACTAAGATGAGAGAAGAAAACCATGAGCTTAAGGGGAAACTTATTGAAGCTCAGGAAAAGCTCTTGGAATATGAACTTCAGGCCATAGATAAGAACCTTTCAGATGTCTTTCTGGTGAAGGATTCCGGAATGGACGGAAATCTTATGAGAAAGACTGTAAATGCCCTGGCAGCAGAGCATGGCGGATACTGCGGCGTATTCTCCGGAACTGATGAGTCAGGCTACAAGTACATTGTTGCAACCGGAGCTGAAGGTAAGGAGCTTAAAGCACTTCAGGATGTGCTGAAGGAGAAGTTCGGTGCTAAGGGCGGCGGAAACACTGCCATGATACAGGGGAGCATCGGAGCTGTTGTGATGGGAGAAGTGCTTTCGGAATTAGGAAAGCTTTAAGTAGTTGGGAAGAGAAGTATGAAAAGTAGTGCAGGTAGTTTTGAGGAATTTCAGAGGGGCTGTAAAAATGCCATCCCCATCTGTCTTGGATATATAGCAGTTTCTTTTGCCTTTGGAATTGAGGCCTCCAAGATCGGGATGACAACATTTCAGGCAGCTATGACATCTCTTTTAAATGTCACAAGTGCAGGGCAGTTCTCAGCTCTGGAACTTATAGCCAGAAACGGTAGCTTTGTGGAGCTGGCTATATTGCAGTTCATTATCAATCTGAGGTACATGCTCATGAGCTGTGCCCTTTCACAAAAGCTTGATCCAAGTATTTCAACGGGCCACAGACTGGGAATTTCCTATGGTGTGACCGATGAGATCTTTGCCCTCAGCGTACTTCAAAAGGGTAAGCTCTACCCTGCTTATTCCTATGGACTTATAGTTACCTCCGTATTTGGATGGGTGCTTGGAACCACTCTTGGAGCTATCTCCGGACAGATCATGCCACAGCGCCTTATAAGTTGCCTTGGACTGGCGATTTATGGTATGTTTATTGCGATCATTATTCCTGATACAAGGATCAACAAGGCTGTACTCGCTGTAGTGGTTTCAGCCATGGGACTGAGCACAGTGTTTACCTTTGCGCCTTTTCTTAAGGACCACATTTCCGGCGGCTTCAGGATAATTATAATAACAATTGTTGTTTCTGCTTTGGCGGCTGTTTTTGCCCCTATAAAGCATGAAGATAAAGAGGCAGGAGGTAAAGAGACATGAGCAGAGTTTACCTTTACATCCTGTTGATGGCAGTAGTTACCTATCTTATCAGGTCACTGCCGCTGACTCTTATAAGAAAAGAGATAAAGAGCAATTTTATCAGGTCCTTCCTGTATTATGTGCCCTATGCCACCCTGGCAGCCATGACATTTCCTGCTATTTTGGGAGCAACCAATTATGTGGTATCATCTCTTGTGGGTTTTGCAGTAGCTCTTTTCCTGGCCTTTAATAAAAAGAGTCTTCTGACTGTTGCAGGATTTGCCTGCGGAGCAGCTTTTATAGTTGAACTTATCATAGATTTCATCTGATAAAGAAAGGAACTGGATTTATGCGTATTGGAATGGGATACGATGTACATAAACTGGTAGAAGGAAGAGATCTCATTATGGGAGGCGTTAAGATCCCTTATGAAAAGGGACTTCTGGGCCACTCAGATGCTGACGTACTCCTACACGCCATAATGGATGCCCTTCTTGGAGCAGCAGCTTTGGGAGATATCGGAAAGCACTTCCCGGACACTGATCCTAAGTACAAGGGAGCTGATTCAATAGCTCTTTTAAAAGAAGTGGGCACCATGCTTGATAAGAATCATTTCGTCATCGAGAACATTGATGCGACTATCATTGCACAGGCTCCTAAAATGAGGCCTTTCATCGATGAGATGAGGATAAACATAGCCCAAGCCCTGAGAATTGAGATGTCTCAGGTTAATGTCAAGGCTACAACCGAGGAGGGCCTTGGATTTACAGGCTCTGGGGAAGGAATTTCATCACAGGCGATATGTCTTTTAACTAATCCCATGGATGCCTACAGTTCGGTGATGAATGCTGACGGTTGCGGACGATGTCAGGGCTGTGACAGAGGGTGAAAAGAGTTTCAGGAAAGGATTTTTGGGAAATTAACTATGGCAGAGAAGTTTGAGTTTTACAATTCACTTACTAGAAAGATCGATGAGTTCGTTCCAAACGAACCTGGAAAGGTCTCCATGTACACTTGCGGACCTACCGTTTATCATTTTGCTCATATTGGAAATATCAGAACCTACATCATGCAGGATGCGCTTATAAAGGCTTTGGAGTACGCAGGCTATGAAGTTAAGCGTGTCATGAACATCACTGATGTGGGACATCTTTCATCTGATGCAGATACCGGAGAGGACAAGATGCTTGCCGGTGCAAAGCGAGAGCACAAGAGTGTTATGGAGATTGCGAAGTTCTATACAGATGCTTTCTTCAAAGATTTTGAGGCTGTTGGTAATAAAAAACCAGATGTTATAGAACCAGCAACTAACTGCATTCCTGAGTTTATTCACATGATCGAGGTGCTTCTCGAGAAGGGATATGCTTATCAGGCCGGCGGAAATGTGTACTTTGACACAAGTAAGCTTGATGACTACTATGTATTCTCTTCAGCAATTGAGAAGGAACAGCTTGAGGTTGGTGTAAGAGATGACGTTGAGG
The DNA here is from genome assembly GCA_947169985.1 of uncultured Butyrivibrio sp. GTDB lineage: Bacteria > Bacillota > Clostridia > Lachnospirales > Lachnospiraceae > Butyrivibrio. Next base: position 8,764 of record CAMVRW010000087.1, read on the forward strand.
AGGATGTGAACAAGAAGAACAAGACAGACTTCGTTCTCTGGTTCACCAAGTCAAAGTTTGAGGACCAGGCTCTTAAGTGGGACAGCCCATGGGGCGTTGGATACCCAGGCTGGCACATTGAGTGCTCATGCATTTCCATGAAGCATCTTGGAGAGAAGCTTGATATCCACTGCGGCGGAGTTGACAATATGTTCCCTCATCACACCAATGAGATTGCCCAGTCTGAGAGCTATCTTGGACACAAGT
>CAMVRW010000088.1 GCA_947169985.1 uncultured Butyrivibrio sp.
AAACAGTCAATACTGATTATGTGATCAGAATTTTAACGGATTTTTAACACTTTATTTGGTAGAATTATGATTATAGAAGAAAGAGATAAAGAATAATCTATCTGCCATATAAGGAGAATGAATGCGTATTTATATTGTTCGTCATGGAGAGACGGATGCAAATAAAAAAGGTTACGCTCAGGGGCGGACTGATGATCCACTGAATAAGAACGGTGAAATACTTGCGGGGATCACCGGATGTGGCATGAAAGACATCCACTTTGACTGCTGCATATCCAGCCCACTGATCAGAGCCAGGCAAACAGCAGAGATCATACTCAGGGAATCATGCAACAGCGTTCCTATTTCCTTTGACAACCGTATTAAAGAAATGAACTTTGGCAGCTTTGAGGGAACGAGCATCAGGGATGAAAAGGTAGTTCGATTCCTAAAAGAACCGGTCATTGATTACCGGTTTCCGGATGGCGAAAGCATTTCAGACGTAATGAAAAGAACGCAGGAGTTTTTGAAAGAGCTTATTTCAAAGGACGACGGTAAGACGTATCTGGTGTCAACACATGGATGCGCACTAAGAGCAATGCTGAATTTTCTGTATGAGTATCCGGGAGATTACTGGCATGGGCATGTTCCCTATAATTGCTGCGTGAATGTCATTGAGGTTAAGAATGGTGCTGCGACACTAATTGCTGATGATTTAATCTATTACGATCAGGATATGGCTATTGATCGATATAAGGAATAAGCAAATACCATGATCAGTGATGTTAAGGAGGTATCTTTTTTATGGAATGGGAAGCGAGCTTAATTGAATGGATGCAGGCACATATCGGCAATCTGGGAGGGTGTGTGGAACTGCTGGCGTTTATTGGTGCGGAGGCCGGTCTGCTTTTAGTTATCCTTGGTGTGATGTTTTGCTGGAAAAAGGAAGCGGGCCAGAAGCTGGCATTGATCGTAGTGACTGTGAATATGTGGCTTCCCATGATCAAATCCATCGTGCTGAGGCCCCGGCCTTATATGGGATATCCCGACAGGATAAAACCGCTTGTTTTGGATGATAAAGCACCTGCGACAGATGTGGCTGCTCATGGCTATTCATTCCCAAGTATGCATAGTGCATCAATCCCGGCATTATACTTTACGCTGGCGATGGAAGTGAAAAAGAAATGGATTTGGATACTTGCTTCAGTTTTAACAGTATTGGTAGGTGTTTCCAGAGCCGTAGCCGGCATGCATTATCCGACAGATATTCTTGCAGGATGGATACTAGGCTTTGCGTCGATTGGCGTGTTTACGCTTCTTGACCGCTATATCCAGAAGGAGTGGCTATTTCATGCAGTCCTGTTTGCAACTGCTATTCCGGGGTTCTTCTATGTGCGCACGAATGATTTCTATACTGCGTTGGGATGTCTGATCGGCGGTGTAGCAGCATATTATTTTGAACGGAAATATGTAAACTATCAGGATACCCGCAGGATTCCTGCAATGATACTGCGCATGATCGGCGCTCTACTGATCTATGTTGTGGTAAATACGCTTTTGAAGCTCCCCTTCGATAAAGATTTTCTCGCTGGAGCAAGTCTCGGTGCTTTAATGATCCGAATGGCTCGTTATGCGATCATCATGTTTCTGATCACGGGAGTATATCCTTCTGCATTTCCTTGGTTTGAGCGTGTCGGAAATAAGTCAGGGCGCTAAAACGCACCATAAAATAACGGAGGTTACTAAAATGAAAGTGAGATTCCAGAAAAAATCAGAGATTTTTGAGATTGCTATCACTGCCCTGGGCGGTGCTTTCTCAGTAGGCATGGTGATCTATGGCGTGTTGAAACTGGGACTTAAAGAAACGTGGCCTGAACTGGTGTTAAACCTGTTCTACATAGCATGCCTCTTGATGATGGCCATGTACTTTTTCAATTTCCGGATCACTAAGATGCAGTTCAATTATTGGTGTTCGGTGTGCGTAGGTGCCACGGTATTGTTGCGTGATGTTCTCTTCGCGCCGCCTTTGTCATTTCGAATAATCCGCCTTGCGTGTTTAACGCTTTCAGTAATACTGCTCCTAATACTCACCTACTTTTATGCCCGCAAGGAGTGGAAGACATATTCAAAGCGTAATCTATGGATGATCTGCATTATCGACATGGTAGTCGCAGCGCTTTACACTGTCGATATCTGTCTTGAACCCGTCAATGAATACACTGCCTATCTGCTGACGGAGATCTGGATACGCCCGACTATTACTTATGGCCTGGTGGCCTGCTTTGTGTCGGAGACGGAAGATGATGAATGAGGATGGAGAACACGTATCTACCTTCGTCAAACTGACTGCGGACGAGCGGATGGCCTATGAAGCACTCGGTATCGGGAGCAAGGAATGATATAAGGAAAGGAGAATTATGCAAAATAAGATGTATCAGGTATCCACACTACAGGCTCTTGCCCTGGGATACAGCAAAGCAGTAATAAGTGTAGGAGAGCTGCTTCAGGAAGGCGACACTGGGCTTGGAACCTTTGAAGACGTGAATGGCGAAATGATCCTGATGGATGGTCATTGCTATAGGGCGGATCAGGACGGAAATGTGACAGAGATCCCGCATGAAACGGGGGTTCCCTTTTCGGCTGTAGCAAAATTTTGCGGTGAGCAAGAGTTTTTGCTTAAGGACATTTTGGATATCACGTCGCTCCGCACAGAGCTGACAAGAAAGATAGAAGAGAGATTTGGCCTCAACAGCATGCATGTTGTGAGGATTGATGGGGTATTTGAAAAGGTGGACGCCAGATCAGAGGCTCCGTACAAGTCGCATCATGTCACATTAAAGGAAGTGCTTGGCATGACGCAGAAGGCGTTTATTTTTGAAAATATCCGAGGGTCTCTGGTGGGGGTATATTTCCCCGATTATATGGATGGTATTAACATGCCCGGATGGCATCTTCATTTTCTTTCCGAGGACAGATCAAAAGGAGGTCATGTTTTTGATGTGTCGGTTCAGGAGGGTATTGCAAAAGTTGACAAGATTACCAATATTTTTATAAATCTTCCTAAGGAAGCTGCTTTTGATACCTATTCTCTTAAGCAGGATCTGCAGGCTGAAATAAAATCTATTGAATAAAGGTGAGGGATTATTATATGTTGATAAAACCTGCTATTGAACGTTCCGATATGATTTATTGTGCGCTGTGTAAAGATGCGCCATGCAATAGCGCATGTTTGGCTATGGATCCAGCCAGGGCATTACTTGGAATCTGGTTTGACAATCAGGATGTTGCAGCAATGAAACTTCCTGAGAAAAATGCCTGCGCAGACTGTAGTGCACCATGCGAAAAAGCATGTGTTAATAGCGGGAGTGTTCCAATTAAAGGCCTTATGACTGCCCTATATGAAAAAGTAAAACCTGAGGTAGAAGTTGCTATACCGGATGATGAGAATAGGCTTAAGTGTGATATATGCGGAGTACCGCTTGAAAATCCATTTCTTTTGTCTTCATCTGTAGTTGCATCCACCTACGACATGTGTGCAAGAGCTTTTGAAGCAGGCTGGGCAGGGATATCTTTTAAGACAATCTGCTCATTTGACATTCATGAAGCTTCTCCGAGATATTCTGCAATCAAGGGAGATAACGGAAGCATAATTGGCTTTAAGAATATCGAGCAGCTTTCAGATCACAGCGTAGTTGAGAACATGGAGATATTCAGAAAACTGAAAGAGAATTACCCATCAAAGTTTATTCTTGCATCAATTATGGGACAGGACGAAGCGGAATGGGAGTCACTAGCTAAGATCTGTGAAGAAAACGGAGCAGATGCAATTGAGCTTAATTTCTCATGCCCAAACATGCAGGAAGATGGCCTTGGATCAGATATAGGCCAGGTACCTGAACTGGTTGAGAGGTTTACCAGGGCAGCTAAAAGAAGTACGACTATTCCGGTTCTGGCGAAGCTTACACCTAACGTTGCCACAATGAGTCCTGCTGCAGAGGCAGCACTACGTGGCGGTGCGGATGGGATAGCTGCGATCAATACCATAAAAAGCATTGTCGGAGTAAGTCCATATACATTTGTTTCGGCACCTGCAGTAAAGGGAAAGTCTGCAGTTGGTGGTTACAGCGGAAATGCCGTAAAACCCATAGCACTCAGATTTATTGCTGAAATTGGCCAGAATCCAACACTTAAAGGAATACATATAAGCGGAATGGGCGGAATCGAAACCTGGAGGGATGCTCTTGAGTTTATCCTTATGGGGGCTGGCTCAATACAGATAACGACTGCTGTAATGCAATATGGATACAGGATAATAGATGAACTGAAGGAAGGACTGAATTATTACCTTGTACAAATGGGAATAAAATCTGTAAAAGACGTTATTGGTGCAGGTCTTGACAGCGTAAGTGATACAACTGATGTACTGGAGAGAGACACAGTTCTTTTCCCTGCATTTAATCTGGAAAAATGTAATGGCTGTGGAAGATGTGTTATCTCCTGTAATGACGGAGGGCATCAGGCAATCAGATTCGATGACCGTAAACCAAAGCTCGACGGAAGCAAATGCGTGGGATGCCACCTGTGCAAGCTTGTGTGTCCGAATGATGCGATTGAAGCAGGAAAAAAGCGTATAAAAAAGATGGATAGACCATAACTTCCAGGAGACCAGCTATGAACATCAACAAGAATAAGTTGAATAAAAAGGTTTTAATAGCTATTACCTGCATGCTTATTTCATATACAGCTGGATGTGGAAGGAATGCGGTAATAACCAGGCAGACAGATGAACAGCAGACCGGTAGTATTGAAAATGCTATTGTCAGCTATCTTGGTCCTGAAGGGACTTACACACAGGAAGCATGTGGAGTGTTCTTCGGGCGAAATGGAAATTATGAACCATATAGTACAGTTAGTGAGGCTGTTGATGCTTTAGAGGCGGGAAATGCCGATTATGCTGTTATTCCCCAGGAAAATACCATTGGCGGTGCCGTAACAGACTATGTCGATATAGTGCTCACTCACGAGAAATTATCTGTTGTTGGAGAGGTTGTGTTACCAATCAACCAGAACCTCCTTGTGATTCCTGGGACAAAATTAAATGAGATAAAGACGGTTTATTCTCATAAACAGGGAATTGCGCAGGGCAAAGAATGGCTTGGCAGGAATCTTCCTAATGCAGAGGTAATAGAGGTTTCAAGCACTGCTGAAGGTGCCAAAATGGTATCTGAGTCTAATGATAAGGCCTGTGCTGCCATAGCATCTGCAGCTTGTGTAGATGTATATGGTCTTGAGATGCTGGCAGATGCAATTCAGGAAAATGGCAGCAACAAGACCAGGTTTTACGTGTTATCAAATGATCCTCCTAAGGAGACGCAAGCTAAGAGACTTGCTTTTGTTGCTTCCGGTTCTGCGAAGGATTTACCATCTTTGATGAAAGAGATAAATGAACAGAATATGACTCTTATATCGATCCATGACAGGCCTATGAAGACAGAGCTTGGAGAGTATAAGTATTTGATGGAATGTACTGACTGTGACTATCAGACCTATTTGCTGCTGGAGAAAAAGAGTGCAATGAAATTACGTTATCTTGGAAGCTTTGATGAAAAATGAATGGAGACGTTACTGAAGGAGGAAATCACTATGTCAATCTATACCTTAATCGTAATCATTGGAACCTTGATGATCATTGGCGGAATCTCCCTTGCTGCTACGCCACTCATGACCTTTGTGACTGCTGGGTATTTTATAATAATACTTTTTTTTGTTGCGGGTATCATCGGCATTATCCGGGCGGTTCATGAAAAACGTTACGACAGGTCTTTTATTTTTTCTATCCTGAGCCTTGTTCTTGGTGTGGCGGGATTGGTGACACCCGGAGCTGCAGCTATGAATAATTTTACGCTACTGTATATGGCTGCGACGTGGCTCTTTGTTCATGGCGTAATGACGATCATTTCATCTGCAGGGAAAAAAGATAAGGGAGACACCTTCTTGAAGATAATAGGTGTTATTCTGGGAGTGCTGGAAATTTGTCTGTGCGTTTATTCTGTGGCTCATCCGGTAGTCCTCGCCATTAATATTGGCATTCTTATCGGGCTTTATTATATTGAGCAGGGAGTTAATACGATCATTTTAGGATCCGCACTCAGCATTGGCAGAAACAACGTGACACTGATCTATACGGTTATAGGCGTTCTGACGATCATCGGCGGTTTTTCCATGATAGCTACACCTCTAAGGACCTTCGTCAGTATCGGTTATTGTATCATATTGCTGTTCTTTATGAACGGTGTATTGGGCATTGTTCATGCAATCAGTCAAAAATGCTACGACAGGAAATTTGCTTTTGCAATCCTGAGTCTTATCCTGGGCATCATTGGATTTACGGTTCCAGGTATTGCCACTATAAACAATTTCACAATTCTTTACATTGTTGCGGCATGGTTGCTTATCCATGGCATACTCACTATTATCGCAGCCGTTGACAGCAAGGATAAGGGCGCTGGAAAAATTCAGGTTATTTTCGGCGTTGTGATAGGAGTCTTAGAGCTTATCATGTGTATTCTGTCCGTGATTTATCCTATGATGCTGGCGTTCAGTCTTGGGATCCTCGTCGGGTTCTACATCATCGAGTCCGGTGCCAACATGATCTTTGTCGGATCAAATATTTCGAAAGCTGCAGCTATAGCCCGTGTGGCGAATGAGGCTGAATCTTCAATCAACAAGTAATCGATTGTAGGAGAGAATCTATGGCACGTAACATTCTTTTGACTTCTCTATGTCCCACGGAAACTGATCTACCAGCACGATACTTCTCCATTCGGAAGGAATTCGGTTTTGATTACTGTGACGCACTTCTTGATGCAGAGGCCGGAATAAAGGTTGTCCTGTCCAGGTACGACATCGATGAGATCATCGTTATCGGTGGAACAGGCAGTTTTAATGCAGGGGATGAATTGAATTCTGTAGACTTAGGATACGGAAGCAATTTGTATTCCAAGGACAAAGCATCGCTTTCTTCATACGCTCTGCTTCAGTACCAAATTGCGAAATATGCTGATGAACTTCCTCCGGACAAGGAGGAAGATAACATATCTCTTCCAGATGATGTGAAGCAGAAGCTGATCAGCTTTATACGGGAATTTCATGAGGGGAATCCTGCACTTAAGAATGTAAAATTCAATCGTTTGTTTGATGCTCTTGTTCAAAGCGATGAGGTCCGTGAGAGCTTTTGGTCTGCACTCTTTAAAGCCTGTCCTGAGCTTTGTGACAATCAGAACCCCTGCAGACGGTGGGTAAAGAGCTATCTATACGCAGAGCTGAAACCTTCAGCAAAGCTGGAACTTCTGCCCATAAATGAGGACGTCTGTATCCGGTTCATAACGGAAGCCGAGATGCAGGACAGTGATCAGTGGATCAACAGCATGATGGCTACGGAAAAGGCAATTACCAAGGAGCAGGAAGAAATCAATTTGTATGTTTCACTTAACAGTGATGATGCTGCAGACACGTTTTTTGTCATGAATATGCTTGATATTCTGGTCACTATGCCGGGAAGCAAAACTCATTTAAAGAAGTTATTTACGATTCGCAACACTCCCCAGCAAATGAGCGGCATTATTCGGGATGATACCGAAGGGTTTGGCTTCACAGGGTTATTCCATGCAATCCGATCTTTCCTGAATTATGGCAAAGCTGACATGATTGTGGACATCTGGAAAAAGAGCGGAGAACAAAATGAGTATATTTCCGGTATGGTTTACGCCATGCGTAGTGTGGATGTTGGACTTTCCATGTGCAACATACCACTGGTGGAGCACGGCATTCTAAGGCTACGGGAATTATTTAAGAGTGAAGAATTTTGGCGGGCTTCCGGGCATTATGGTATGTACTTTAGCATTATTTCAGAAAGCATCCGTGAGGACTATGGCGCGCTTCTGGAGGGAAATGAAAGGATACCATTTATAGATCTGGTGAAGTGGGCCTACAGGCATCAGTTTTATCAGCAGACCCTGACGCTAATCGAGTCAAACGCTCCAGAGAATTTGGTTAGCTCCGGAATATTCTATTATTGTGATGACGAGGAAAAAACGGATAATGTCACGCGACTGTTTGCACAGCAACGCCTTTCGTTGAAGCCTTATGAATACTATAAGATGGATAGTATTGACCACTATTTCATCAAGACATATAACCGCTCTGGAACCAGGGGCAAAGTTGGCAAAGGTGAGGATCCGCAGCGAGTATATGCTGCCTTGAGAACGCAATCCGTTGAAAACAGCGATTCTTCACTGATCACCGGCTTTACCGCCTGTGACAGTCTTGAAGCATTGCAGGATATTCTGTTTGCTTATTATCATGTCGGAGATGTTCGCAATAAGATTAGCCATGCTGATGCGACCGCGATGACAGAGGGGCGCCTTGTTGTAGCGGAAAGTGATGAACACTCCGCATTGATCTGGATGAGAGACAGCATTGAATTCTTTATAGACCGCTATGAAAAAGCCATGGCGCAGGTACAGGGCAAAAAGCCCAATGTCGTGATCATTACCGGAGATGATGTCCGGATTGCTGCGGAACATATGAAGCATGAAAAGCATTGATCACTATGAGAGGTACTTTTATGAGGCGTAAAATTACGAAATTGTTTGAATCAAGAAAGGGACACCTTGATTACCGTATAAAGCGGGATTTTGTCCGGGAGGGGATTGCAACGATTCCCTGCCAGATTTCCGAATATTACGATGTGATATGTTCATACAGCGTGAAGGGATGTGAGAGCCTGAACCCTGAATTTGAGGATTATGTAAAAGTTATCACGGATATGACACCACCGGATTGTCCCGTTGTTTTGAACATTATCTGCAACAATTTGTCTCAAGATGAAAAAGATATCATAGAGGATACCATACTGGACGATTTTGCTTACAATCTCGGATTGGTGGAAAAGGAAGAAAAAAGACATACGCAGTCTTTTGCACTTATGACCATTGGTCTTA